>PKDL01000336.1 GCA_002863065.1 Pseudomonadota bacterium | reverse complement strand
AGGCACATTCTTTGAAGTCTGGGAGCATGAGGCGGAGCCGGAACCTTGCTGGCAGCGAGGGTTGGATGCACTAGCTGAAGAGGTAACCGAAGCCTGGAACTTGGGGCGTTTGAGCGACTGGCTTGATAGTGAAGCACAGCGGATTCGTCATGCACTTGATGTGTAAATGGTTGCGCTAGTTATCGCGTGCTGCGAGTGGGATGAATGTTCTTAGCAGCGAGACGGTCCTTGCCGCCACTCGCTCCGCCGTCGCAGTTACTTCATCGTGGGACAACGCTGTATCTTCAAGCCCGGCTGCAAGGTTTGAAATGAGGGATAACCCTACGACTCGCGCACCGGCATGGCGCGCAGCGATCACCTCACACACGGTTGACATACCAACCGCATCTGCTCCGAGAGAGCGTAACATTCGGACTTCTGCCGGTGTTTCGTATACTGGTCCCAAGACACCACAATACACTCCACTATGCAGGGTAATGGACAGTTGACTCGCCGCCTTTTGCATGAGCCGGCGGAGCTTTCGATCGTACGGTAGTGTCATATCGAGGAAATGCGGCCCCAACCTTTCGTCGTAAATCCCGAAGAGTGGATTACTGCCCTGCATGTTGATGTGGTCCAAAATAGCCATCAGGTCGCCTGGTCGGAACTCGGTATGAATACCGCCGGCCGCATTTGTTACGACCATGGTTTTAGCGCCGAGTTCAATCATGGCTCGGACCCCAACGGTAAGGTCCGCCGGGCTATGTCCCTCGTAAATGTGACTTCTTCCCGACATTACGATGACCTGAACACCGTCAAGTGTACCGCAAACGAATTTACCTGCGTGTCCTTTCACCGTGGACTTTGGGACATAGGGCAGCTCGTCATAACTTACGACCTGCGCATCTTCCACCGCATCTGCGAGGGCACCGAGCCCGCTGCCAAGGATAACGCCGAGAACAGGGGTGCATTGTGTTTTTTCTCGAATCGTGGCTGCCGTGGCAATGACTCGTTCATACAAAGGTAAAGTATTTGTCATAGGAGTATTCCTGCGATGGTCGCTGTCATCATAGCGGCAATTGTACCGCCGATCATTGAGAGGATACCCAGCTGTGCAAGTTCGGCTCGTCGGCTCGGTGCGATACCGCCTATCCCACCGATCTGAATACCGATACTCGCGAAGTTTGCAAACCCGCACAAGGCATAGCTGGCAATTACTGCCGAACGATAACTGAGCGGATTGGGCCCGGTTAGATTTTCACCAAGGTGGACGTATGCGATGAGTTCGGTGAGCACCAGCTTTTCGCCAAGCAGGCGTCCGACCTCGCCAGCTTCGGCCCAGGGAACTCCCATACACCAGGCGAGTGGAGCAAACCCCCAGCCTAGTATCCCTTCCAACGAGAGTTCCAAACCGACGATACCGGATGCGCCGCGGAGCATCGCGTTGACCAGCGCTATCATCGCGACAAAGGACAGCAGCATTGCAGCCACATTTACAGCGAGACGAAGTCCATCGCTCGTGCCGCGGGCGAGTGCCTCGATGAGATTAGTGTCAGGGCGCTCAACCGATAACTCGGCTCCCGAGGCCGTCTCCGATGCTTCCGTTTCCGGCACAAGAATCTTTGCTACTGCTAAGGCAGCGGGCGCACTCATGATCGAAGCTACGACAAGATGTCCTGCAATGTCAGGAATCGCCTTCTGTAGAAAACCGACATACGCTGCTAGTACTCCACCAGCCACCGTAGCAAAGCCTCCAACCATGATCGCGTTGAGTTCAGACCGTGTCATCTTCTCGACGAAGGGTTTCACCACTAGAGGCGCCTCGGTCTGGCCTACAAAAATATTAGCTGCAGCGGATAGGGACTCAGAACCGCTCGTACCCATTGTCCGCTGCATGATGGTTGCGGTGATGCGCACCAAGAATTGCATGATTCCCAAGTGGTACATGATATTCATGAGCGCCGAGAAGAAGATGATTGTAGGCAATATCCAAAACGCCACCGTACGCAGTGGAGGTGACATTCTGCCGATATACGTATTTGTTGTTTGTTCCCCACTCCTCGGATCAATCGTCGTCACTTCATGTGCTTCGACGGTTTGGAACAGAAATTCCGAACCTTTTTCAGAAAAACTCATAAGCGTCGCAACGCTCTGGTTCACTACATTAAAAAAGACGTCACCGATCGCTGGCGAAAGTACCACGAGCCCAAAAAGCACCTGTAAGCCGATGCCCCACACGACGGGACGCCAGCGAATATTTCTGCGGTCTCGTGAGAGGAGCCAGGCAATACCTAGAAGTACGATGATACCGAGTAAGGATACGATCCTAGATACGAAAGGTGTCTCCGGTGCATTTGCTCTCAGGTCGGCGAGTCGCAAGCCGCTTTTCAGCGTAGAAGGACCACTTGCATTATTGTCGGTCGGTCCCGCCGGTTGGACTTGCTCATAATTCGCTGACTTGTCTGAAGTGCTTGCTGTGGCTGATAAAACATCCGCCATTGTCAGCACCAACAGTGCAAGCAGTGCCGTCCAACCGATGCGCGCCAAAACACGGATCGCTCTGTGCATTGGATGTGCGCGATTCACCGCATCTCCTCATAAACGAGCGTGAGTGGCGAGCACTCATCCCCGACTCGGATTGCACGTTCTAGGTCAAGCACAACCTTATCTAGGCCTGCCTCACTACGCGCATTAATAGTTGCCAGTACGTCACCTGTACTGATTGTGTCACCGAGCTTCTTGTGCACCATTATTCCGACGGCATGGTCGATAGTATCGCTGACTTGTCGCCTACCACCACCTAGGTCAATCATTGCCCAGCCAAACTGCTCCGTTGCGAATTCACAGACCACTCCATCGCGTTTGGCGATGATGTGATGTTCGATTGGTGCTACCGGTAGTCGGTGGCCAGGCTCGCATATGCGAGGATCGCCGCCTTGAGCCTCGACCATTTTGATCATGACGTCGAGGGCAGCGCCGGATTCAATCGCCGTTGTCATCAGTTTACGACCCGCATCAAGATCTTCCGCAACTCCACCAAGCACGCACATCTCGCCGCCGAGTAGCAGTGTAATCTCACGAAGGTCAGCAGGACCGCCGCCATGTAGGATGTCGAGAGCTTCTTGGGTCTCGTTCGCATTACCGACAGCTTCACCGAGTGGCTGATTCATATCGGTGATAAACGCCGTGGTAGCTACATCAACCGCCTTTCCCGTATCCACTAAGATACGAGCAAGCTCCCGGGCTTTTTGGTGAGTCTTCATGAACGCCCCATTACCGACTTTGACATCGAGAACGAGGCCATTGAGGCCTTCCGCCAGCTTTTTACTCATAATAGATGCCGCTATCAGAGGATAGCTCTCTATCGTTCCTGTCACGTCTCGAAGGGCATAGAGACGTTTATCCGCTGGCGCTATCGCTGCCGATTGGCCTGCGAT
This sequence comes from Pseudomonadota bacterium, assembly GCA_002863065.1. GTDB lineage: Bacteria > Myxococcota_A > UBA9042. The sequence goes on along the minus strand of PKDL01000336.1, from coordinate 10,427 downwards.
CACTACCCCGACAGTGTCGACCACGTTTCGGAATTCGGTCTCATTTAGCCGGACTTGGAACCCTGGGATGGCTTCCAGCTTATCGAGAGTTCCACCGGTGTGTCCTAGTCCTCTGCCAGCGATCATTGGCACCGCTACTCCACAGGCGGCAACGGCGGGGGCGAGGCAGATGCTCACTTTGTCCCCGATGCCTCCTGTAGAGTGTTTATCCACCGTACAGTTGCTGAGATGGCTGAAGTCGAGGACGTGGCCTGAGTGCATCATGCCACGGACCAGGTATCCGCGTTCGGTCGCAGTCATGCCGTTCAGATACACTGCCATTAGCCACGCCGCGACCTGATAATCCGGGACTGTATTATGGGTTACTGCATCCACTACAGCCTGGATTTCGGCCTCGTTCAACGCCAGGCCGTCACGTTTTCTACGAATAATGTCCAAGAATCGCACGGCGAGACTCTAACAGGCCCACAGAAAACTGCACGAGAACCGCACGTGATTTCCTAGTTCGTTCGTCAACACTCCGAATAGTGCACGTGTCCCGGCCTCTGTTTCTCGCGTAGCGTAGTAAGCTTGACAGGCACTCACTTCCTGTTGAGGCTGAAAGCGATGTTAGGACCTCTCTTATGGTTATCGCAGGCTACCAGGCGTAATCGTTGGCGCGACCTTGGTCCCCGGGCCCGCTCCGGCGTGGTATTTGGCGTGGTTGCGGCGGCGATTGGTCTTGGCTTGGCGGGGGATTCGTGGTTGCTAGCGAGTCTTGTTGATGGTCGTGACGAACGCGTACGCAGTTGGACGTTTTGGTGCATGCTCACTACCGCCTTGATCTTCGGTTACAGCTCATTTGAAGTGCTATACCGCGATCCGTTATGGCGTAGGTTAGCTACGCTTCCCGTTTCTCCTCGAGCGCTTTTTGTGGCGAAGGTCCTTCGAGTGTATCGCAGGCATATACCACTGGTACTGCTCCCTGCCATTTCAGGAAGCAGCCTACTCATGCAATCCGAATATATTGCTTGGTGTACGGCGGTCGTGGCTACTGGGTTGGTCTTGCTGATCGGTCTTGCGGTTTCAATTTTTGCTCATATTTGGGCGGGTGAGTCGCTCGTTGACGGTGCCAACCCACTCAAAGCATACCTTTCGCAGGGGTATGGTCCGACCGAAGCAGCGTTTCTATTTTACAGTCCCGCACTCGCTCTTCTTGCGACGGCGACGGTAGCCCTTGGCATCGAAGTTGGGTTCATTGCGTTATATCTCAACGGCACGTGGCTACCATTGTTCGGAGTGGTTTTCGGCGGGGTAGGGCTGGCTGTATTCTGTCTTCGTAGGGCATCCACTATTTTTGTACGCTGGCAGCATGTGATTGCACCAAAGTTTGCAGATGTTGAAGTGCTACCTCCATGGCAAGAAGGAGCCCAATCCAGCCGTGTATTTGGTCAGTGGCTTGTAGCGTTTCTGCCAGGTGCATTGGCGGGAGTATGGACACGTTTGAATACTCAATACCGTCGTCGGTATCGGGTGCTTTTGCCTATGACGGGTGTGCTTATGGTAGCGCTTGCTGTCTTCTCCGGTAGGTCAACGACATCCATCGTTGATGTGTGGGCTCTAGCGGTGGCGGTTGGTGTCCTCGTGTTTATTCCTTCTTTCCGTGCATGTGGACCAGAGTTAGGAATTGGTTCTACGGCACGCGCACTGCCTATTGCTGCTCGCCAGAATCACGTGGTCTTGGGAATGCTCGCGTTATTAGAATGGACACCATTGAGCATCGCTGTAGTGATTGGTGGCTTGGCTGGCGGTCGGCTACTGGAGATGGGGTTTGCAGCGCTCATGGTGCTCGTTGCGGGAGCCATAGTGAACGGGATCGCTATCCCTGCATGTGTATTGCTTGCTCCTCGGGTTGTTCGTGTTTCATTCGCCATCCGTGGGGTTGCGCTGTGTGCAGTCGGTGTGATTACCAGCGTGCTATGAGGACTATGCCGTATGATTGAGTTAGATAATGTGCATAAAAGTTTTCATGGCAATCACGTCTTACGTGGACTGTCATTCAAGATAACGCCCGGCGAGTTAGTCGGATTGATCGGCCCCAACGGGGCGGGTAAGTCGACCGCGCTCAGCATTGTCACCGGTCAACTGCTAGCAGATGCTGGAGTGGCGTCATTGGGTGGTCACGATATTGTGCATGAGCCCTTACTCGCTCGTAAGTCTTTGGGTTATGTCCCGCAAGAGTCGGGAGTAGAGCCCTTTTTGACCGGTGAGGAGGTGCTGCAATTTGTGGCCAATCTGCGTGAAGTGGAAGACTCTTCGAATCAGATCGAGCAGTTGCTGAGTCAGTTTTCGTTACTCGATGCTCGGCGTCGCCTCACGCGAGAGTATTCTGAGGGCATGACGAGACGCCTGGCCATTGCTGCTGCGCTTCTGCCGAAACCTCCCGCTCTCATTTTCGATGAAAGTCTGAATGGCCTGGACCCGCGAGGAGCACGTTTGGTCCGCGGCGCCCTTCGAGATCGAGCCGCTGCAGGTGCCGCTATTCTAATCACCGGGCATGTACTGGAAACCATGGAGCGTCTATGCACTCGCATTCTTCTGTTGCACGAGGGAAGAATTACACGCGATATCAGCGAGGCTGAGTTAACCGAATGTAGAGAAACTGGAGTCAGCCTGGAGCAGCTCTATCTCGACTCGACCGCCTAATCAGGCTCCGATGATACGTCTGATTTCGTTACAGTAGCGGCTTCAGATACGCACCAGTGTGGCTTTTCTTTATTTTTGCGATTTGCTCTGGGGTGCCGGATGCGATCACTTTGCCGCCACCTGCCCCGCCCTCTGGGCCTAAATCAATGATCCAATCCGCACACTTCACTACATCTAGGTTGTGTTCGATGACGAGCACAGTGTTGCCTTGGTCGACCAATTTATGGAGCACAAGCACAAGCTTGCGTACATCCTCGAAGTGGAGTCCCGTGGTTGGTTCATCCAACACGTACAAGGTGTGCTGATTTGCTGCTCGCACGGAACCGGCTCCTTTTCCAAGTTCAGTGGCTAATTTCACCCTTTGGGCCTCGCCACCCGACAGCGTTGTGGAGGGCTGTCCCAGTGTCAGATAACCGAGGCCGACGTCATTGAGGCACTGCGCCATCCGGCGTACACGCTGATGTCGTTCAAAGAAGCTAACTGCGTCTTCTACGGTCATATTGAGAACGTCTGAAATGTTCTTATCTCGGTAACGAATCTGAAGCGTTTCTGGGTTGAACCGTGAGCCATCGCACGTTTCACAGACGACATAGACGTCAGGTAGGAAATGCATGGAGATTTTCCGTACGCCTTGACCGCGGCAGGCCTCGCAACGTCCACCCTTTACATTGAAGCTAAAGCGTCCAGGAGTATATCCGCGTGTCCGTGCATCGGGCAGCATGGAGAATATCTTGCGTATATCGTCAAAAATACCTGTATAGGTTGCCGGATTAGAGCGAGGTGTTCGCCCAATGGGACTCTGGTCCACCTCGACTACGCGGTCGATATGATCGAGGCCTAAGATAGAGTCATGTGGAGCGATCTTTCGTCTCCGTCCGACATGTACCTCTGCGGCTCGGAGAAGGATATCGTTTACCAAAGAGGACTTTCCGGAGCCTGATACTCCCGTCACAGCAATCAAACCGCCAAGTGGGAAATCTACGTTAATCGACTTCAGGTTGTTTGCTCTAGCACCTCGAACTGCGATGGAGCCGATTTCAAGCGGTCTCCTCTCTTTGGGCACCGGGACTTCCAACGCTCCACACAAGTAGCCGCCAGTGGTTGTTCCTGAATTTTCGATGTCTTCTATCGTTCCCTGAGCGATGACCTGTCCCCCGTGTACTCCGGGTCCGGGACCGATATCTAATACATGGTCTGCAGAGCGGATCATCTCCTCATCGTGCTCCACAACGAGCACGGTGTTACCTATATCTGCGAGGTGGCGAAGCGTGCGAATCAGACGGGTATTATCTCGGGCGTGGAGACCAATCGTTGGTTCATCGAGGACATACGTTGCCCCTACGATCCCAGAACCCACTTGAGATGCTAAGCGTATGCGCTGAGCTTCCCCCCCGGACAGCGTGGCTGTCTTGCGGTTGAGCGAGAGGTACTCGAGACCTACCGAGGCAAGAAAACCTAGTCGAGCTTTCACTTCTCGTAAGATCGGACCTGCGATCTTTTCCCCTTCCTCAGTGAGCACCAACGCATCAAAGATTCGCAGCGCTTCATCAATTGAAAGCGCAGTAATATCGGCGATGTTTACCCGTTTACGGCTTTTGTTGAGACCGTGCAGTCCGCGTTCATTTGCTAGGGCCTTCGGAAGGGTAGCCGATGACAGGTCGAGGAATACCGAAAGAGCTTTGATATTGAGTCTCGCCCGGTGGCATTTCGTGCACACGGTGTCCGACATAAAGGTGGGTAAGAATTCCTTTACCCGATCTGAATCCGTATTCTGAAACCAATCTTCGAGCATTGGTAGAACACCGCCCCATGCAGGGCCGGGTTCGCCTTCCTTTCGACCATGCAAAAGAATCCGACGCTTCTCTTCCGGAATGTCGCGCCAAATCGCGGTTTTTGACACTTTGTACAACCGGCAGAACTTACGAAGGAATCGCCCTGCGAACATTCCAGCGGGGCCGTTGCGCTTGAGTGGAGCGATCGCCCGCATCAACTCTTCGTTTTCGTCCGGTATCATCAACTCCGGATCGAACTTCAGGATGACGCCTAGACCTTGGCACGCACTACAGGCACCGAAAGGTGAGTTAAAACTGAATAGTCGAGGTTCCAGTTCGTCAAGTGCATGGTCAGGGTGAATGGGGCAGGCATAATGCTCGGAGTAGGTTGTATCTTCCCATTGATCATCATCCCCGCGCACGCTGACGACCACAACGCCCTTTCCCACTTTCAGTGCTGTTTCAACCGATTCGACCAAGCGACTTCGGGCTCCCGCTTTCACGACCAGTCGGTCTACGACCGCTTCTATATTGTGCTTTTCGTATCGCCCGAGTTCGAGTGGGTTGTCTGATGGTTCCAGCAGCGCGTCTTGCAGGTCCACAAGCTTTCCGTTGACACGAGCTCGCACGAATCCCTCTGCGGATAATTGCTCCAGAACGTCCCGGTGGTAGCCTTTTTTAGATTTCACGACCGGTGCTAGCACCATTAATCGCGTGCGTTCCGGGAGTTGGCTCACTGCGTCATGGATACGGCCTGGATCTGATCGTTCGATTACATGGCCGCAGCGCTCGACTACGGTACCGTCGCGTTTGGTTTTGGTTGGAGCCCAACAAGTGGGTTGACCAGCACGCGCAAACAATAGGCGAAGGTAGTCATAGATTTCGGTCGTGGTGGCTACGGTGGAACGCGGATTTCGAGATGAAGCTCGCTGTTCAATAGCAATCGTCGGAGTAAGGCCCTCGATAGATTCGATATCTGGCTTGCGCTGTTGGTCCAGAAATTGTCGAGCGTACGCTGAAAGGGACTCCATGTATTTTCTCTGGCCCTCGGCGTAAATGGTATCGAAGGCCAGTGAGGACTTCCCAGATCCCGAGACCCCGGTAATGACGGTAAGCACGTCGCGCGGGATGTCGACGCTTACATTTTTCAGGTTATGCTCGCACGCCCCTCGGACACGTATGGTTCGGATTGGTTCGAAGCGATCGTGACCTATTTTTACGGGTTGAGCGCTTGGGTTCTTGGTCATACTGACGTGTCTCCGGAAAGTGGTAGCTCGCTGTCGGTGATAGTCTTGTATTGCTTGGTATCTTTCAGGCGGCGCGTGGCAGCAAACCATGCATCTGCGGTGTCGGCGTCTGGCGCTATAGCTTGTCGAACATGTTGCCGTAAATCGGGTGATTCGTGCCGAAGGAATGGGTTTGTTTCCCGTTCAAGGGCGATGGTGCTCGGTACTGATGCATGTCCTTCTAGCCGCCGGGCCCACGTTTTCTTAATACGGTCGGCAAGAGCAGTGTTTTCAGGTTCGACGGACCAGGCAAACCGGAGGTTGTCTTGCGTATACTCGTGGGCGCAACACACACGTGTCTCAGGCGGGAGCGCAGCAAGTCGGTCCAGGCTTTGCTTCATGGTGCGGGGTGGCCCGTCGAAGAGGTAGCCACATCCGCCGCCGAAGAGCGTATCACCGCAAAATAGTACATCGTCGAATACGAACGAGATATGACCATCCAGATGCCCCTCAGTCAGTAGGACTTTCCCACTAACCTCTCCCACAGTGACGGTGTCGCCATCATTTACCGGGTGTGTGAGCCCAGGTACGCTGCCTTTTGTGCGTTCTCGGCCGTACACTTTCAGTGAGGAAAGCAAACCTCGCTTTTCCAAGTCTCGGTTGATACCGATGTGGTCTCCATGGGTGTGCGTGTTCAGTATTACCTGCAGTGACAACCCATTAGCGTTGCAACATGCCAGTGCAGCATCAGCATTGGGTCCATCTATTACTGCTGCAACTCCCGTCGTATTGCATGCGATTACCCACACAAAATTATCTTTCCATGCAGGCAGCTGATGCACGGTCAGCTGTCCGTCAGCGGTAGTAAACGGTGGATGTGGTATTGAAACAACGTGTTCCATAGCATTGGCCTTTAGGGTTGCGCTGATTACCAGTGTGCGCCCCTGCACATCGCGGAGATGCGACTTTCGGGGCGTTTGATGCCACCTGGAATGCTAAATGTCCGTCATTTGCGGTTTAAAGGGGGAAGCGCACAATTCCGTTCGAGATCCGGTCTTTGGTTAGTCCACCGATGACCAGCGCTTTACCGCCAATAGAAACGGCTGCGGGCTCGCCGAGTGGCTCCAGGAGACGACTCGATAAACGCTCCGCCTCGCCAGAAAATGGCACGTAATCGACGGTGTCTCGTAATTTATTTCGAAAGCGCCCGCCAAGTACTAGGACCCCTTCGTTGAAGGGCGTGGCCGCATGGCCCATAACCGGTCCGGGCAGCGATACTGGATGTCGCTCGAATGCACCAACGTCCGGTGAATATTCAATAATACTTGAGACTTCTCCCAGTGAAGACTCACCACCAAGTATCCATATTTTACCGCCTGGTCCTTGCACTGCGGCGCTTGAAGCCACCGGAAATGGCATGCGTACCGGCAAAAAAGACGCCTGTGATGCGACGAGATCAACGACGATGACCGTATCCAAAATAGATGACTCCGAGCGGCCTCCGAACAAGAAGACGGATTGGCCAACTCGGATTGCTGTGGAATCGCATCGACGATCGGGGAGAATTAGGTCCAGGCGTTCTACTGTCTCGCCGACAGGGTCGATACGTAGACCGGTATTGAGTGGTCCTACGGGTCCGCGACCAGCAAATACGAGAACGCGACGATTCTCTCGATGAAAAATCGCACTGGCACCCTCCCGGCCTTCTGGAAGCCGTGTCGCCAGCTCATCACTGCTTCCATTAGCCACATCGACCCACGCCAGCCTGTCGACCGGTTTTCCGGACGAACGCCCACCAATCAGGAGAATGCGCTCGTCAATGACGACTGCACCCGCTTTATGGGTCGGAACGCGGACCTTTATCGGAAGCGCCGTAGGGGTGATTGGCAGCCCATTCGGTACGGCGGGTACGGTGCCAAACCGAGTCCAAATGCTTTGAGCGGCGGCATCCTCTAACCAGTCCAAAAAGCGTTCGGATGCAACTGCGTTTTCAGTTTGCGTGAGAATTCCTGCTGCAACTGGTTGATGTTCACGTAAATGTGCGGGGATCTGCATGGGCACGCCAACCTGCATCGGGTAGAAACCGATCCAAGCACTGATGGTCTCATCGCGCAGAGCGCTCGCCTCTCCTCTGGGGAGAGTTCTCTCGGTGAGCTTACCTTCTAGGTTTGCTCGCCGGATTAGGCGGCGTGCTGCTCCTCCGTCACGTTTTTGGGGTGGAATACCGACGCGTACACCTGGACGCGCGAGGTCGCTCGGTTCTCGAATGTCCGATGCGGATTTCCCTGTGACCCGGATCCCCACCGGAAGGTGGGTCACGGTACGTGCGCGCTTCGCTAGAAGCTTCGCCGTAGCTAAAACTTCCATATCACTCCACGAGGGGTAAACGACCATGTCTAGATTCGGAACGGCTAGCGCATTTTCGGTTGCTCCGGTGGCTAGTACCTCAATCGTTCTGACTTCAGAGTCTTTGGCCGTGAATGCCTCGCCAAGCGCGCGTAGAACCGGCTCGAGTCCTTCAGGAGCGAATATTCTTAGGGTGATGTCTCCCGCGGGTTCTATCGGAGTCTTCGGTGATGGTGATTCTGCACCTTCTTCCGAATTAACCATACTATTCTGGGTCGCAGGTTTAGCTTGTTCGGGTGGCGCACTTTCGGGGAGGGCTTCGGGTGCTGGAAGCCGCTCATCGTTGCTGATGGTCTGGTTTCGAGGCTTGTTGCACGCACTGGTCGCCAGAAGAGCTATCAGTGCCCAAAGCAGGGTTGCGGAGAGTGTACGGCTCCGGCGATGTGGCGTGGAGCGTATTGGTTCAACGTGGCAGGTCTTCATGACGCCCGACGATAGCGATTCTCGCCTGGCTTGGCGAGTGGCGCCGCACCGGTATCCCATCTGCATCAGCAATGACTCGTTCGGAGGTCACATAGGCGGTTGATTATCTACGTATTCCGCCAAACACGAAGTATCGAGTACACTAGATTGCATATCGGGTGAAAATGACGCTATGAGGTGTCCGTAGAGTGTCCGCAAAGCCACAGGTTGGACTACAGGAAGTGACGAAGCCGCCGCGTCGGCTGGCGCACGCAAGTGCCATGGTTGAAAGACCTGGGCTCCTGCTCCGGTTCATGGGGCGATTTTTCGATAAGGTGCATCTACGAGCTGAGGACGCCGAGCGTTTGCTCGACGCCGAGAGCGATGGTCCGGTCGTCTTGGTTCTTGAACGGCACAGTCTGATTGACTTCCTATACTTGAATTGGGTCTTTTGGAAACGAGACCTACCACTGGTTGTGTGGTCACCTTCGGTGAGAACCTGGCCTTACCGCGCCCTGTCTGGTCTTTTTTTACGGATACGCCGCCGTGTTGGCGGAGAACGTCCTCTGAAAGGTGGTGCCGCTGTTCTGCATGCCCTTCAGCAGAATGAGCCGATTCTTCTGTTCGCACGTCAGAAAAAAAAGAGGTCACGGACTTTTGGCTTCTACAAACGTCCAGACCCGGTCCTTCATGTACTGAAAGCTCGAGAGCAACTCAGCCGCGAAGTACGGTTCGTTCCCGTCGTCATTGCGTGGGAGCGCGTCCCTGTTCAGTTGCGTCGCGGGTTTTGGGACCGGTTCTTCGGGTCGCATGATGCGCCCGGTCGACTACGAGAGCTACTCAATTTTATGGGAAATCACGCACATGCGTTGGTGCGTGTGGGCGAACCTCTCGAGCTTGGGAGCATGATTCCGGAGGACTGTCCTCAAGGTCAGGGGGTTTCCAAGATTCGGTACGCATTGAACCGGTACTTCATCAATGAGAACAGAGTGATTCGAGGTCCTATCGGGAAAACTGCGTCGCAGACCATCAGCGAAATGATGCGCCCGGAAGGATTTGGAAGACATTTGCCCGCGTTGGCGGAACAACTAGGAGAACCGCTGCCCGAGGTACAGCGAAAAGCCCAGCGGTATCTGGAGGAGATCGTCGCCGACATGCGGCCTGCGTGGATTGAGGCGGCAAGAATGTTCCTCTCCTTTGTATTCAACAAACTGTACGCAGGGGTTGAGGTGCGGGGCATTCAGACCGTATTGGATGCGTCTCGTGAAGCGCCGCTGGTGGTCATACCGAGTCACAAAAGCCATGTAGATTACCTGCTATTGTCATATCTCTTTTATGTGAACGGCCTCGTAACTCCTTCGATCGCCGCTGGAAATAATCTTAACTTTTTTCCTCTGGGCCAGATGTTCCGCCGGTGGGGGGCATTTTTCCTACGTCGGAGTTTCAAGCAGAATCCGCTCTACGCCCGTGTCTTTCGGGCATATATGCACAAGCTGCTAAAAGATGGTCGGACCGTAGAGTTTTTCATCGAAGGTGGCCGGTCCCGGACGGGCAAGCTTTTACCGCCGAAGTATGGACTACTCGGACACGTCGTGGACGCTGTCGTTGAGGGCATCAGCCGCGACGTATTGCTCATTCCTGCCGCGATTGGTTATGAGAAAATTATTGAGGGTCGGGCATATGTTCGTGAGTTATCCGGGCATGAGAAGCAAGGGGAAAGTATTGGTGGCCTCTTGGGCGCTACACGCGTCTTATCTGAACGATTTGGCCGGGTGTACGTCAGCTTTGACGAACCAATCAGCCTCTCAGAGTTTTTGGAGTCTCAGGGCGTAAATGCCGATGCGGGGTTCAGGGATGCTGCCCATGATGATTTTTTGCCGCGTGCGCCGCCCAGTGTCTTCGGAGGCGCACGGGGGAAAACTTCTAACGAGTACAA
>PKDL01000406.1 GCA_002863065.1 Pseudomonadota bacterium | reverse complement strand
TCTCACTTCGTCTCGCTTGTTGGCATGCACTAGTGCTGCCGAAGTCCTTGCGAGCTTTGCTGGCAGCTTCAAAGAAAGAGAGAAAGGGCTTCATCCGTCAAGTGCATAACTCCGTGCTTGTGCGACACGCTCTTCAGCAAGTGTTCGACGATATCGCCACTACCAATCTGCTCAGCTTGCGCCCGAAAGTTGGGGATAATTCGGTGCTTTAGAACCGTGGGTGCCAAAGCACGTACGTCCTCCCCCGTCACCGCATACCGACCTTGGAGCAAAGCGCGTGCTTTTCCAGCAATGATAAGGTTTTGAGACGCTCGAGGGCCTGCTCCCCAACTGATATAATTTTGAATGAATGGGTCCGTAGTACTGTGATTGGGGCGAGAGGCCTGCACCAGCCGCACTGCGTAGCGCACGACGTGTTCGGCCACAGGGACCTGAAGCACAAGATTCTGATACCGCACTATATCCTGTGGAGTAACGACTGCATGCACCGTGTCGACGATCCCAGACGTCGTAGAGCGCACAATTTGAACTTCGTCTTCAAGACTCGGGTAGCTGACGTCAACCGAGAACATGAAACGGTCTAGCTGTGCCTCTGGCAGAGGGTAGGTCCCTTCCTGCTCAATTGGATTCTGAGTTGCAAACACTTGAAAAGGTTGCTCCAGCACATGCGTCCGGCCGGCAGCAGTCACTTCGTACTCCTGCATCGCCTGCAATAACGCAGCCTGGGTTTTCGGTGGCGTCCGATTTATCTCATCAGCCAAGAGAATATTCGTAAAGATTGGACCTTTGATAAACCGAAAGTCGCGGCGGCCCGTCGTATGGTCCTCCTGTAAAATTTCAGTTCCGGTAATGTCCGGGGGCATAAGGTCAGGAGTGAATTGGATGCGCTTGAATGACAGCGCGAGGGACTCGGCTAACGACGAGATCAAAAGTGTTTTTGCCAGGCCTGGGACCCCAATAAAGAGGCAGTGGCCGCGAGCGAAGAGGCTGATTAGCATAAGCTCTATCACATCGGACTGACCAACGATCCGCTTACGCAGCTCAGCTTCGATTGCCTCTCGCCCTTTCTGTATGTTGGAAACGGCCTCGACGGCACCATCCACTACGCTCATGATTCCTCGCTAACTTCCGGTAAGTATCCGATGTTGCTTTCGTTCGAATTCTGCGTCGCTTTCGCGGCCAAGCTGCGTCAGCCCCCGAGCTAACAAAGCATGAACCTCGGGGTCAAATGGGTTAAGTCGAATGACGGCCTGCAGATCCTCCACCGCACCCGCATAGTCTTCAAGTGCCATCCGGGCCTTTCCGCGATAGAGGTACAACAGGACATGGCTTGGATTCAACTCAAGCGCCGGCGTAACTAAACGTTCGACTGGCTTGTACTTACCCTGTTGTAGCATCGATCCAGCAAGCTTGGCGCTAATCAATGGATTTGGGCCGCCGGCGGACTTCAGAGCTTTCGCATATTCTTTTTCAGCGGCGAAATAGCGACCGCGCACCGCTAGCCGGTCTCCAAGGTAGGTGAAGCGGCGCGCACGCTCTTGTGGGATCTCATCCAATTCATCTTTTGAAGCTCGGCTATCGCGAAAAAGCAGACGTGTATTGCTGTGAACGGGCATCGTCCGAAGGTTTTTACCGTAGAGGTAGTTTTTCCATTCTCTCTGGAATCGCCGAAAGCTTTTCTCCGCAAGGACCTCGACGGCTTCTTGGTCACTCTTACCGTCCCGCATAGCGTCTATCATCTGATTGATCCCGGCGGCACCCGTTTTAGTAAAAAGCATCTCAATAACCATGAATACCTCTGCGAACGCTAAGGCGGTATCCGACTGAGTTGGCAGCTTCGCCATCGATGGACTCATCGCCTCAAAGCGAATCAGCGCCTTCTTGCGCAGCGCAGTCGCCAGCAAGTCCTCGCTGCTGGGAGTCAACCGAGCATTTTTTCGCTCTCGCCACCGGTTTTCGAAAAACTTTGCCAGTCCTTCTTGAAGCCAGATTGGCGTAAGGTTTCGACTGCGTTTGGTTATGACCAGATGGATATATTCATGAGCCAGGGTATCCAGCCATGAGTAACCGTACACAAGAGCTCTTGGACTAACGATCATCAAGCGATTATATTTGCACAGTGCGATCGTACCCGAGTTACGTATCTCGGAGGCCTTCAGCGGGGAAACGTCCGCCAAATGAGAGACTCGTGGGTAGATTTCAACCCGAACCGGTTCCGCCGGACGAAACGCAAACAGGTCAGCATACACATCGAATGCGCTCTCAAGCGCCTCTGCAGCATAGTGGACGAGTACTTCATCAACGCCGGGCTGAAATAAGATGACAAAATGGCCCCTTGAGCTAGCCACCCGTTTGAATCCAGCAATAAGGTCACGAGTGCGCCGGTAACGTCCTAAAATTGCATTCAATCCCTGATCGTCTGGCGTAATCGAAATGGCCTGCTCCAAATATTCGACCGCGTTGGTGTACTGTCCACGTAAATGTGCGAGGCGTGCGCGGAGCCATAAGACATCCAGGTCAATACCTAGGTTTTTCGCCAACGGCTCCAGCTCTTGTGATGCAGCTACAAGGTCCCAAGCATTCAAGTTTGCATCGATTCGACGCTTCACTTCCATTGCATCGGAAGACCGAGCGGGGCCGGCTTGCAGTAAGCTGGACGTAATAATGACCAACGCGATGTACACAGGTCGACTGTTCATTATTGTACGAGCGCCTCGTAATATCTCTGGATCAGTCGCTTATAACCCGATGGGGCCCGTTCACGCAGCGACTGCAACAACGCATCTCGATACTCCTTAGGTACGGCATACCGATCAGCGTCAGGAATCGCGACATCTTGTTGATTGTTTCCAACCCCTGGGCGATTCCGCTGACCGCCATCGCGACGCTGCAGTTCGCGTGATGCTGCATCCTGAAACTTATTCAACCGGTCCCGGGCTCTTTCTTCATGCCCTATCGCGCGTCCAGGTTGATTCTCAGATAGCCTACGCGCAGCTTCCTGCATCTCGCTACTCGCCTCCTCAAGGCTTTTTGAGAGCCGTTGAGTGACCCCAGGTATCTCATCCTCTAACGCTGGTAACTTAGACAACAGACGTTCGAGTCGCTCTTGGACGCGCTGCTGACGTTCAGCAAGCCGCTCCAGGCGCTTCTGCTGCCTGCGATCGAATAAGTCTTGCGGCTGCGGCATCATGCGCTCGAGCTCATTCGCAATTTGTCGTGCTTTGCGATGCGCCGAACCAATACGACGGCGCTGCTCCCGGCGCTTTTTGACCCGGTATGAATCACCTTCTCTTTCAGCAAGTCGTTCTGCGCCGTGTTCCACCTCTCTTTCTAGACCTCGGAGTAAGTCTCTCACAGCCTTTGACAATGGTACGGCTTGTCCCAGGTCTTCCTGCGCCAGTGTCTCTCGTAAATCACTCACTGCATCGCTGATGGTCTCCAGAGCATCCGCGTCATCTTCGTGAATCGCGTCGCTATCTACTTTAGCTACACGCCGACCCAATTCTCGAATGCCTTCCAGCTGTTTCGCGATGTTGGGAGCTTCGCGTTCTTTGATCAGCGTGTTCAGTGCCTGCTTCCCTTGCTCATCCAGAGTTCGCGTACTTCGCTCTACTGCTTCCTGACGACTAACGACCTTCTTTACCCCTCGTAACAACTTCTTCAGTTGGTTTTGCCCCTTTCCTGTTCGTTGGTCTGTAAGTTCCTGCAGACCCGATTCAAGCTCCGTATTCAGCATCTGAATTCTACGCCCAAGATCATCTGCAAGCTTCCGAGCTTGGTCGAGACGACCACTCTGAATAGCCTCCTGCATCTGCTGTATGGTGCCCATAAGTGTCTGCATCTCCTGGACGGTTTCGCCCGTTTCGAGAGCATCTAAGTTCATATTTTCATATGGGGATACTTGGGCTTGGCGCTGAGTCTGAGCCAACAGCTTTTGTATTTGTCGTAATAACTTATTGAGCTTTTGCTGCACCCGATGCCGAACGGCCGGGTCATCGGCAGATTCGAGTTGCTCCATGAGGTCAGACAGCTCTTTTTGCACCTCTGAAATTGCTTTAGCTCGCTCTACAAGTCTCATTTGGTGCTGTTGTGCGATCAAGTCATCCAACCGATAAATATCACGTTCTAAATCCGAGACAGATGACGCATTTGCTTGCGCCAATGCCTCTAGATGCTCGGCCTTCTCACTCGACCGGGTCTCACCGATCGCCTTGCGAATTTGCCCATTTTCAACCCGATGATGTGCATCATATCGCTCGCCAATATCGCGTATCACCGCAATTACATCTTGGTTTGCAAGTGGATCCACCCTGAGCCGCTCAAGCATATCAGTGAGTTCTTGGCATAGCGCCTGAGCCGACGCGAGTACTTGCCGCTGAACATCCATAATACGTGTATATTTTGTTAGTCGTTGCTGTTCGATTGGGCTTTCTAGCCGGTCTGCGAGTACATCAAGCATACTCTCAACAAGCTTTCGCTGGCTTTGAATATTTTCATCATGCTTCTCACCCGGACTGTGGCGCTTGATACGAATTTTCCGCGACCGTGACATTTGCAGTGTATCCGCCACGGTATTGTTGTCGTAGGCTTCCAGCCACACCTCAATGCTTTCACCGGCCTCAATGTCCAGTTGTGTCAGGTCAACTTCAGCATCCCCGACAAACTGGCGTTCCCCATCCGGGGTACCCACTCGACGGTGCACTGCTGGTTGACCTGTTTCAAAACGCGATGTCACTAAATCAATGCGAGAGACTCCAAAGTCATCTGAGGTCGAATAATAAATTCGCACTGGTTCAAGAGTTCTGACCTCGACATCGGTAGTTGGCTGCAGTACGTCAACTACAGGCTTCGTATCCGGTACGACCTCAACCAGACGCATCGCTCGCTCCACGAAGCGTGTGCCATCAATGCGATTCAACTCGAAGTGATACGTCGTATCGTCCATCACCGTAAATTGTCCCGAAAGCATGTCGCCTTCGATGGTCATCGGAACCACCCGTTCGGATGAGTCATCAAAAACAATCGATGCGCTGCTTGCCGATTCAAGGGCCCTGGTAATCACCCGAACCTGGGTCCCTTTCAGCACCTGCAAGTCACCGCTAGTATTGGATTCCACGCGATCAGATAAGTGAGTGTAGGCGGGATATGTCAGCGTATATGAAATATCACCAACCAACACATCTCGTTCTTCCATACGGTCATAGACAGGGTAAGTAGCTGACGGTCGAGCTCCATCCCACAAGGCAGCGAGTCCATCTTTGAATTCATGAGTGAATAGAACCGATGTGGCAAGGAGAGCCGCGCTAGTCAAAACCAATGCGTAAAGCATACGCGAGATACGACGACTTGGGGCAACCACATCTACTCGAATAGAAGGTAGTTGTGCTGCCGTATGCATGGCTAGGGCATAGGTGAGTTCGCGAGTTACTTCTGGCTGCATATCCGGATGGTAGGTGGCTTCCAATTCCACGCACGACAGTACATCTCCTCCGAGATTCGGATGGCTCCTCTGCATTAGACGGGCGACTTCAGCATCATGCCGCAATAGCCATATGACTCGGAGACCGAACATGAATCCCGTCGCTACAAATGCGATACACACGACTGTGGATGCAGACCACTGAACCCACGGCAAATGTGGTTCCGGCACCGCATATGCCGTAAAAACAGCGATACCGAACACAACTAATGAAACAATAAGGGACGATAGTGCCACCTCACCGGCTGCTATCGAAAGGCGACGTACCCGAACGCGATTGAGAAAAGCGCGTATGTTATTGAATGCTGCCATCCTTCGATGGTTATTTCAGTCGTCTGCACTCTATGCAAGAGTGTTCGACCAAGCCGACCGGCACGGGATAGATCTTCAGCCAAACCATAGGGCGCAGTCAGTGTAGCGCGTATCCGCTAACATCAGAACACACCGCAGAGATACACACCCAAAGTGTACTCACTGCTTCGACGCGTGCTACACCAGAGGCATGGGATCTCGGACGCCTACCGAAGTGAACATACGCGCTGCACCTGTAGCGTTAGCAATGCTTTTATTTTTGAGCATCTATGGATGCGTCGCGACGACTCTCCCAAAGTCAACGCAGGTACAACGGGTACCTCAGCTACCACAATGGCTCTGCACCACCGTATGTTTCGCATCGGCTCAAGAAGCTGCCCACCTATTGGGGACGCAGGACGAATGCAGACGCCGTATGGCCCCTCTTGGGCGCAGCCTGCGAGTTCGTACATCTATGCGAGGAGCAACACGGGACGACCTGCAGCATGCGAGTCGGGCGGCCGTCGACTGGACGACGAGTGGAATCACGCCATGGGCTCAAGCGGTACAGCAAATCGCTGAGGCGCTACAAGGGCTCACAATACCGCTACCTGCGCAGATTGTCTTGATTCGAACAAACAGCGAGGATGAGCTGCATGCGAATTACACGCGGTCTCACAGTATTACTTTACCAAGGGCTCCATCGTCGCCCACTTACACGCCAAGCACAGTCTCGCTGCTAGCACATCAACTTTTCTATATTGCATCCCATGTTGGACCCACAAGCTTTCGGGATACTACATATGCTCTAGCTGGATTTCATGCGCTAGCTGGATTTCATCGAGTGACTCTTGGGCGGATGCCGCCCATATTTGAGTCCAGGCGCCATACGAATCCCCATGCGTTTACTCAACATCATGCAATAAAGGTTCGGAGCAGAAACCAGGGACATGTGTTGGTTGGACCCGTATTGTCATCTCGGCTCTCACAGAAAGAGCTCACTCGAAACACCACAGTACAGCAGGTGGAAGACCTAAGATTAGCTCCCTTTTCAGCAGCTGGGATATTTCAAATCAACGATGAGCGACTCATGACGATGCCGGTCAGTGACACAAATTACCCGACCATTACACCATGCAATACGTGCTACACCATCCACCGAAAAGAGATCCTAGCGGGTAACCTCGCTTTATTGCTCCAACATCGGGCCGGGTATCCACCCACCATTGACCACCCCAAAACACTAGATCGGTTACTCGTGATACTTCATGACCGAGATTTCAGCTGAGGTCTATTCTTTGACGCCCATAACGACACCCCCCAAACACTATCGCTGGACGCTCTTGCTGCCAGGCGTGTTGATCCTTGTCGTGCATGGCCCAGGAATTGACAACTTTCTGTATACACACGATGGCTGGAATGATGTGCAGCTAGGTGAAAACCTGCTTGATGGCAATCTTGAACTTCACGAGAATCTCACCCGAATTATACCGACACTATCGTTCGCAGTACGCGCTCTGTTTGGATTGGAGATGTGGGCCTGGCACCTACCCAACATCCTGTTACATGGGCTGAACGCATACTTGGTACTTTGGCTCGCTACCTTTCTTTCCAAAAGCAGGACAACGGGATTATTTGCAAGCCTTCTCTTTGCGACTGCTCCATTGCTGTCGCATCCCGTGGAATGGGTTGGCGGCAGCTACGACCTCTTCGCTACCGCTGGCATCCTCATCGCAACCCGTGGTGCATGCCAAGGGTCGTCGTGGCAGGCAGTGCTCGGTACGCTGCTCGCGATGTTGTCGAAAGAGGTTGGTGTGGTCACATGCGGAGTCGCATTTTGTTGTTTCGCTGCTGCCAATGGACTTCCGAAGACAAAAGCGCATTGGCTTGACTCGGGACGACGAATCCTCCCGATCCTGCTTGCGACAAGTGCTGTAGCAGGGCTGCGATTACTACAAGTCACCCTTGTAGAGGACCCGTTCGCAGGGCGTGCTATCGAGGCAGATTTTGGTCAATGGGTCGCTGCATGCCCTGCGGCGATTGGATTTGCCGGGATCGCGTCGCTAGCTGACGTATTGGGTCAACAGCAGCCCATTGGGCTTGAACCTGTTGGTTTCGTTTTATTCGCTGCACTTGTTATCGCGACCGCTGGACGAAGACTATGGCAAGTAAACGGCTGGCTACTTATCGCCGCAGCAGGAAGCCTAATTCCGGTATCTCTGATTGGTATGGGCTTGGAAGAAATGCTGCAAAACCCCCGATACCTCTATCTCGCAACCGCTCTGAGTGCACCCATAGTGCCGCTTTTACTCGCACCGCGTACACGGCTGAATCATCTCACCTTGAGCGCACTTATCGCGGTGGGAGCATGGACGACGTTGGACCGAACATTGAAAAGTCGACAGGTGACATCTGGAGTAAAGCCAGTCGCAGAAGCGGTCTTGGCATCACCAGAGGGGACTAGAGTATGGGTGTTTTCTGGTTTTTATGATGAGCCAACATCACGATTTCTCATGAGTCAGTGGCTCTCTGCGCGGCGTGGCATACGTGCAGGCTACGTCATGCGAGGTCAAGACCGAGTCTTTGTCCGACTCGGAGATGCCCAAACGGATGCAGCCCAGGCCTATTTCAAACCTCTGGCATTACGCGTGAGGCCCGCACTCACCGATATACAACTCCTCCAGAGTCTGGGGGACGAACCGGCAGCCGAACCGATACGTCACTCCAATAGTCAAGACCTACCAAAAAAGGCAGAAAAGAGCTGGGTGACAGTACCTAACCGATGGACTGCAGTAGCCCCTAAAGATTCCGAAGATCCTCTACCCATTGTGGACGGCACCGAGCTCCAAGCACACCATTACCTGGGGCCCGTGGCCAGTGCTGAATTACACCCAGTAGCTGCATTATCCATCGATAGGCCGATCACGGGCCTTGAGCTCACACTAAAGGTTCAAAGCGACGCACAAGTACGCTATGCCAGTGGCTATCACGAGCGCTTCGGCGCAATATTTTTTGGTCCAAACTGGTCGCCGCGTCATGCCATAAGCTTCGAACTGGACGTAGATAGCGAAACACCACAGGTCATATCCCTTACCTGGGATGATGACCCCATCGCACCAAAACAGCCCACCCAAATCGGACTCTTACCGCTCAATTATCCGGGTACAGTCACAGTCATGGGAGTCCGTATACGGTGATGAAGGCGACCAACGACACGGTTCGACAGCCCACTGTCGCGGGCCATTGGTTCTTAGCCAGCATGCTCGTCTTCGTCTGGTTCGTCATGACATTTTGGCGATTTGAAGCCGCCTACCTATTCCATGGTGACCATGAACGCGATCTAAGATTCGCCACGCTATTCGTGCAACACGGAATCTGGCCAGAGAGCACCCCAAGCATCTCGCCAACACCATTTGAATTGGGCCCACTGCTCTATGTAGTGATGGCGCCAGGGATCCTGTTTTCTCCTGATCCGCTCGTTCTGCAAGCGTATTTTCTACTCCTCTCGGCCGGGGGGTTCATGCTGCTGTATGCCTGCTGGGTTAAGCGACTTCCGGCCGCGGCGGCAATGGTGGGGCTCTTTGCTCTGTTGGGCTCGACATTCACTTTCGAAATGAGCCGACAGCTGTGGCATTCGAGCCTCTTACCAGTGTTCATCGGTGGCTTTTTTTTCGCGGGGGAGCGACTTCTCCGAGTGCCTACGTCTGTGCCCATGGCAATCATGGCAGCCATTTGCGCAGCGGTAAGTGTGCAGCTGCACATGGCAGCCTCCGTATACGTCTTATTGGGCTTAGGCCTTATCGCTATTTGCAGACAAGTCGCATGGCAAGGTCTTGGCGTGGGTCTACTCGCCGCTACTCCCCTGCTGTGGACCAATTGGAATATCATCCGATCGGGAGCAGCGGAACGGCTGAGTCAGATTGGAAGTACGAGTCGATGGGCCCCGGCAGCGCCCAGTGACGTCTTTGGGTTCTTTGTCGACAATATCCACATGGTATGGGGCGACGATATTGGCCCATTACTAACTTGGCCCATCGTGTTACTGGTTCTCGCAGGTATCATCGACGGCGTCCGGCGACGAGATGCCTTCGCCGTATTTCTGACCGCAAATCTGACACTTGGCTTCCTAGTGGAGTCACTTTTGTTGGGCAACCAACAAGCACACCGCTACATGCATGCCAACATGTGGGCCGCATTCGGACTCGTCGCATACGGCGCTCGGCCCGCGCTGGAACATATCAAGCCATGGATTTGGAGCCCCATTATGGCGGGCATTGCGCTCGTCATTATTGGTGAGGCAGCAATAAGCGACGTGCCACGGGCCACCCAAAGAGGCTGGCTCAATACCCGTGAGCAGGCTCAGGTAGCGACAACCGTAGCGGACCACTATCCGCTGCCTCGCGATGACATGGAGACACGGGTCCATGGCGTATACTTCGGTGAGACGATGGGACTTGGCCATTATCACGAAATATTAGAAAAAGCGGATGATCCCCCGCCGTTCTCGAGTGAAGCCCACGTGCTGATAGCCCCCGAAGATCTACCCATCGCACTCGATGGCCTGCAGGTACTCTCAGAGCGCATAATCGATGGAAATGAGCGGCGAATCCGCGTCTTAGCTTTCGAGTCACGGACGACGGACCTCCAGCTTCCTACGGGGCTGGACTCCCGCTGGAGAGAATCACCACACCGGAAGTACAGCCCCTCAATGCATCGCATAGAAGCTACTTCCACTACGGCAGCCGAATTGATTCTTATGATGAGCCGTTCACGTGGACAACACGACCAATGCTCACTCGCCATTCGACAGACGCGTACAATCCGTTACGTCGATGTGGAGACTCCGAGGTATCCCGAGCTACGCCTCGTGCGATTTCCAGTGAAACCGGGGCCATTGACTATCGAACTCGGGCCGTGTCCCACACCACGTTTTTTTGATCTCTTTTGATGGCCCAAAAAGGAGTGCTCGCCAGTGCTGGAACCATACCAAGGACATTTCCCTACCATTGCTCCCACCGCATGGGTGCATCCCGCGGCGTGCTTAATTGGTCAGGTGCAAGTCGGCGATGAGTCGAGTATCTGGCCGGGCGCAAGCCTACGCGGTGACGAAGAACCTATCATCATCGGTGCGCAAACCAGTATTCAAGATAACTGCACGCTGCATACGTACGGAGGGCTCTTCCCAACACGAGTGGGGTCACGGGTAACTGTCGGACACAATGTAGTCCTTCACGGATGCACCATCGGCGATGACTGTTTGATTGGTATGGGCTCGGTGCTCTTAGATGGTGTCTCTATCGGTAGTGGCTCATTCGTTGCCGCCGGCAGTCTCATACCACCGGGTAAGCACTTTCCGGAGAAATCATTTATCCTAGGGAGTCCTGCCAAACGGATCCGTGAGACTACAGACAAGGACAATGCAGCGATCCGGTTGGGATGGTCGCGATATGCCGAACAAGCTCGAATATATCTGGCTGAACGTGGAGCATCGACATGACCAACGACGTAGCCGACAAGCCTCGTCCCAAACAAGTGATCATAATGCGCACGAAATTTCCAATCCCTGGGGATGCGCGGTTACGAGGCGTCAGAAAAGGTAAGCTGGTCGCACAAGGAGCTCATGCTAGCTTGGGCGCCCTGCTAGATCGTGGTGAATGGACGGAAAACGGCGATTACCTCTTACGACTCACTCCAGCAATGAAAGATTGGATGGATGGCCGCTTCGCAAAGATCGCGGTTAAGGTTGAGTCGGAGCAAGAGTTACTCGAACTCCATGCCGCTGCGGTGGCTGCTAATCTACCGAGTGCATTAATCCGAGACTCCGGGCGCACCGAGTTTCACGGTAAGCCTACATATACCGCAGTCGCGATAGGCCCGGCATACCCTGACGAAATCAACCCCATTACCGGCCATCTGACTCCGATGTAGGTTCGATAAATTGTCACTTGTGCTCACCCAACACAATCCACGGTCGGCGGTCCGTGCTCCAACACGTTCAATAGGCTTTAGGTGTCTGCTTGATCTTCGAACGACAGGCAGACGGAATTAATGCAGTAGCGGATCCCGGTAGGCGGCGGGCCATCAGGAAATACGTGGCCCAAGTGAGAATCGCACCGCCCACATCGGACTTCAACGCGCACCATGCCATGGCTCATATCGCGATGTTCAGTAATAGAACCGTCTGAAACACGACGAAAAAAACTGGGCCAACCACACCCCGACTCAAACTTCGTGTCTGACTCAAAAAGTGGGTTGCCGCAGCCCGCACAACGATAGAGGCCCACACCCTTATGACTCGTATACTTTCCGGTAAATGGGCGCTCTGTACCTGCCTGCCGAAGCACATAATACGACATCTGATCAAGTCTCTCGCGCCACTCGGACTCGGCCGTTGGTATGGGTAGTAGCTTTGAATTATCAGACATCAGGTAGGCTCCATGGGCAATTCGATACTGCCGATATGTGTTAGGTTGGGATCCGTGTCAGATCAAGTCAAACCCATCCAATATGTGTCGCTGCTCTATTTAGGGGGCAGACGATCACAAGCCGATACAATCCAGGCAGACCGCTTTGATGTGCAAAATGGAATATTACGGCTGTACCGCGAAGATAGGGTCGTCTGGCGTGGGCCGAGGAACGAATTATACGATGTGGTTGGACACGCTCACCAACGCTCATCTCATGAGCGATGCAAGGTTCACCGGGAGTATTTAGCAGGTGCAGGAGCAGCCACAATACATCTTCAAGAAGGTGGCGTCGCACCGCGGGTCCACCGTGATCAACCTAGAGGAGGGCGCACTGCAATCCCAGCGGAAGGTATACGTGTGGTCTTAGAAGATAGTGCGGTAAAAAACGATTGCTGAGGTCTCATCTCGTAAGACAGCTCAAAAAACGTGCGTATTTAGAACGCGATGGTGGCAATGCACTGCATTGAATCGACGTATGTAACTGCAGAGCATTGCGCGCTCCAACATAAGTGTGACTGTCATTTCGGAGCTCGATCTCCACTTCATAATCGACCCGGCCTCCGGGAAACTCAGTGCGATCAAGCTCAGCGATATACCCTTGTCCAAGTACGAAAGCTTCACGTGTGTTCTTTACCTGCCCCACAGGCTTTAGTTCAGCTCCAATCTGCTTCCGCAGGTGCTTCGCAAGTTCAAGGTCTGCTTCCGTGAGCACCGTGGATCGTTCCAGGATGGCCGTTGCCAACTCTGAGCGTAGAGGCTCTGTCCGCTCACGGGTCTCAAGCTGCCCAGATTGCTCTCCGTGAATACGGTCTTTCACCGTGAGCTCATACGCAGAATCTTCAGAACGGATCCGCACCATAATTGCCAGCCGATGTCGCAGGTCATGTTGGCTGGTATCAAAGTACGTATTGGTCTGCTGATGTGTGCACAGGGGGGTACCAAGCTCTTGGCGTAATAGCGTCCACTCGTGTTCCGTTAGCCTGAGCTTCAATTCACGTTCCACTTGGTCAACGATTCCAGTCATTTTCGCTCCAGGACGAGAACCAGAAAGCCCGCATACCGGCGGAATGCACTGGCCGATAACATATCTTCCATCGCTTCCCAGTGCGGACCCAACACAGGTAGCCGAAACATCTGTGGAACCAATGTGGCAATCCGGAGACCGTGTATGCGCTTTAACTGCAGGGTTTCTGGAATCAGAGACTGCAGCTCAGACAGTGTATGAAACCGGGTATACACATCCTTTTCCGTGCGCTGATGACCGATTCGACCTGCAGGACGCACACGGCGCACCCACCAACGCAAACTGTGGCGGTTATAAAACTCAAGTATGAGATGCCCGCCTGGCCGTACGACCCGGGCCATTTCATCGAATACTTGGGCCAAATCCGGGATATGGGCCAGTACCTTAAAACTGTAAACGACATCGAAGCTGTTATCTTGGAATGGAAGCGCGCGCGCGCTTCCCTCCACCACATCTAGTCCTCGGCGCTTCGCCACCTCGAGCATTCCAGGTGATAGATCCAAACCAGTAGTGCGCTTGGAAAATTGGCTTACTCGATCCAGGATCAAACCTGTCCCGCAGCCAACTTCTAGTATGTCGCGACCACGACCGTATTCAGAAACAAGTCCAGCGCTTCGGTCATCCAA
>PKDL01000234.1 GCA_002863065.1 Pseudomonadota bacterium | reverse complement strand
CTCGTAGATGAAGACATCGACCGCGAGTGCCAGAACGGCTGTGGCTCAGGCTACGAAACATGCATCGACGGAAAGTTCCAGGGATGTACTGCTCCTACACCGGAGGTCGAAATCTGCGGCGATGGTGTGGATAACGATTGTGATGGGGTTCTCGACAATGGCTGTACCCTTCCTACTGACGATGACAATGATAGCAGCACTGACCTTGAAGGTGACCCGAACGATACAGATAACCGACTCGACGAAAAGCCGTTTGATAGCGCGGGAAACAACCAGCCCGAGTGGGGACAATCCAGCTACAACAGCGGTCGTTCCCCTCAAACCCCGGTACCGAATGCCAATGCCGGGGCGGCATGTACATCTTTGGGTATGGTGGCTTCAGGAACGCCTGCGACGACGCTCGTGCTTCTAGCGTCTCTTGTGATGCTCGCATTCATTCGTCGCCAAGACGGAGAGTAGGGCACAACCGGTTCTTCTCTACCGGACGCTCGTCGATCAAGCGACGTGTAAATCATCCGGCGAGGACAAAAGCGTCGAGTGCAGATGCTCGAAGCCACGCACGGCAACCACCAAGATCGTGCAGTCCTCCCGGCCTTGTAGCTGAGCCCTCATTCGCCTTAGACCACCGCAAATAAAGTTGTTACAAATATCAGCACGCTTCGTTCGGGGGAGGCTACATCCGGAGCTGCTCTGAAAAACACAACCACTCTTGCAGGAATACTCGGGCAAATGCGCCACATAGTCTCGCACCGATTCAGCGAGCGTTTGGTGCGTCGTATAGGACGTTTGCGCCAACCGCTCCGACCGCACAAATCCATGGTCTCCGCCATGACGATGACAACACCCGCCCCTACATGCGCCACATACATCGAGTGACCGACGGTCGAGGAGCATCTGCCGCTCTGACGTCGGATGAGGACTAGGAATCTGGATATCTTCGCTCTCTGACTGGGCAGCAGATTTACCGGACGCTCTATACTCCAGCAGTATCGGCTCTGCCTTTTTTGCTTCCGATTGGAGTTGAGCGATGAAGCGACTGCGGCGAGCCGGACTATAAGGCGCGATTTCGCCCTCGCTTCCTTCAACGACCACTACATAGATCGCTTCAGGGGAAAGCTCATGTCGTTCCGCGTGCGCTCTAACTTCCTTCGCAACCAGGTCGTCAGTCCATTTTTGGAGAGCGCGCTTCTCCTGCTCGATGCGTAAGTTGAGCGCCACAACCTTACACGCTACCGATTCGCAGGCGCCCTCATCAAGCTCGCTGTCTCTCAACAAACAGCCACAACCCGAGCACCGAGGTTTCTCTGGATTCGTTATTACGGCGTGGAGGCATTCTGCTGCCCCACATGTCATATAAAACGTATCGGCACCATCCGTTCGTGGACCTCGACATGCGACGCACTGCCTAGGGTTCGTCAGTGGCCCTCCACCTACCATAATGTATGGGACTCCTGCTGCGTCGCACGCGGTATTACGCTGAAGAGCGAAGACTGCTGTAACGCATCTCCGGCCAGCGCTTCTACCTCTCGCGTGAATGGTTCCTGCGTAGCAACAATGAGTGCATACACAAGCATTCCAACCAGGACACATACAGCGATAGCCTTTTGCAATCTATGGTCCGTGACCGGCAAATCGTGCCCCTCTCTTTCGATAGTGCGTGGTTGTAATAGCTTGTCTCGCCCAAGGGCACCACACCAAGGACGCGCAGCTGCAAGACAAAGCCATGCTCGAAAGGCCCAGTCGCCCTACACAGCAAGATGCCCGAATTATTGTCGTCGCGGTATATGCGTCAAGGCATTATCGTAGCCACTAACCTCAAACAGAATACTGCGACCGATTAGAGTACGTTCACATCCCCAAATCTGATAACCTCCCGCCGGCCGGTCGGATGACGAAGCGTAATATTCGGAAGGTCACTGATACGACGGCGGCATAAAACGGGTACGGAGGTCGGCATGCGACAGCTAGTTTCTGCGGTAGCTATCATTGCGTTCGTAGTTGGATGCGGGGACAGTGATCCAGGCGCGGGTGCAAGTCTCGCTCAAAGTGACGGAACAGGAACGGCGGACAGTGATGATGCCTCCGACGCGAGCGATGGAGTCGACGAAAGCTCTGGCGCAAGCGGGGCAGACGCAGCCGATGGAGCAGATAGCGGTGAGCCGGAGTCTCAGTGTTTAGAAGAAAAGTGTAATGAGTTCTGGGAGCCTTGCACTGAAAGCGAGGCGTGCTCGGATCTATGGACCTGCTTGGCCACCTGTTCTAGTCAACAATGTCAGCAGACGTGTTTCATTGACGCATCTTCAGAAGCTCGACAGCTCATGAGCCGGGTACTTGACTGTGGGACCTCATCCGGCTGTTTCGGCGGCCCCGCACCTGATTGTGGAAATGGAACCTGCGAGGACGAAGAATCTGCGGAAAGCTGTCCGCAAGATTGTGAAACAGAAAACAGCCTCCAGGCATGCTTCGAATCCGCCTGCCCCGACGAGGTCAGCATATGTTTTGAGGATGCTGCATGCGGACAAGCACTATCCTGTGTGATTGATTGCGGCGCCCCAAACTGCTTTCAACCCTGCGCCCAAGAAGCGGGTGGTGGCCTACAATCCCTTCTTGGTCCGGTTCGCCAATGCGTAAATCAGGCTGGATGCTTCGAAGCCAGCGGACCGACCTGCGGTAATGGGCAGTGCGAGAATGGTGAGACTGAAGCGAACTGCCCACAAGATTGCGACGACGACGCCGAGTGCGGTGATGGCATCTGCGGTGAAGAAGAAAACCAATTCAACTGCCCGCAGGATTGTGCAGTCAGCCAGATGTTCTGCGGCGATGGTGTCTGCGATGGTCCGGAAAACGAAGAGAATTGTCCGGAAGACTGCGCTGGTGGTGGTCCAAGTGAACTCATCGACTGCGTGTTCGATGCATGCCCCGAATCTGCGGAAGCTTGCTTCGAGGACCCGGAGTGTACCGACATTGTAGAATGCGCGCTGGAATGTGACTTTGACCTGCAATGCGCCCAAGGCTGTTTCACTGGATTCCCTAGCGGCCCGGTCCTCGAGCTATTTCAGTGTGCTGCGACGAGCGGATGCTTCGAACAGGAAGGACCAAACTGCGGAAATGGAGCGTGCGAAGACGGCGAAAACGAGTTCAATTGCCCAGAAGACTGCGAGCAAAGTCAGATGTTCTGCGGCGATGGTCTGTGCGATGGCCCCGAAAATCCACAGAACTGTCCAGAGGACTGTGGTGAACCATCCACTGAATGCGGTAACGGCCAGTGCGAGAGCGGCGAAAGTTCCATCACATGTCCAGAAGACTGTGAGGGAGGCGGGCTACAATGCGGCGATGCCTACTGTGGCTCCAACGAGACCGCGACCTCGTGTCCGGAAGATTGCCAGGCAAGTGATGTGTGCTTACAAGAGGTGTGTCCTGACCTCTATTATCTTTGCATTGACGATTCCGACTGTACGGAACTAAACAGTTGCCTGTCTGCATGCGGCAACAATGGTGGATGTCAGGAGGGGTGCTTCGAGGAGTCCCCAGGCGCAGTGCAAGAAGCACTGTTCCAACTGATTGAGTGCGGCCAACAGTTTGAGTGTTTTGAGCTCAATGACACCTGTGGAGATGGCGCATGCAACAACGGAGAATCAGACACCACATGTCCTTCAGATTGCGGCGGACCAAACACCGAATGCGGCAACGGTATCTGTGAAGACGGCGAGGACGATAACTGCCCCGAAGACTGCGAGGAACCCAAGGGAGAAACATACGAGTGTCTCGCCAGCGGATGCGACCTTGGACAATGCCTCAACTTTAACGGCTGTACCAACGCGTTTGAGTGCATGGCGTCAAGCACAACCGCTTCGGCCGCCGAAACATGCCTAGACTCGATTGGAGGTCCTGCAGGACAAGTTTTGTCCGGAGTGCTTCAATGCGGGATTGAACTCGAATGCTGGGGCAGCCCGCCAGCACCGTTCTGCGGAGACGGTACATGCGATGACGGTGAGAACAATGCATCATGCCCCGCAGATTGCGCACCTACCGGTCCTGCGTGCGGGGATGGAACATGCGCACCCGACGAGTCGGTGCAAACATGCCCAATTGACTGCGCGCCAGCCGACCCGGCACTTTGTGTCCTTCAAACATGCGGTCCAGAGCTTGCAGCATGCGCGGCAAACGCGAATTGCGCACCTGCCCTTCAATGCGTGAACACGTGCGACGGCGACCTAACCTGTGCAAAGGCATGCGGCGATGATCTGACAGGTAGCACTGAAGAGCTGTTTCTGTCGGTCATTATCTGCGGCGAATCCTGCTTCGAATAAGACACGCATGGGTATGAGAGAATGCGCGGCCTCTATTGCGCCGCCGTGGTCGTCTCGTACCCAGCTCTCCATCCGCCTGCCTCAACCGACGGTCACGGCGAGCATAAATTGCCCCGCATAATAGAGCGGTAGGCCAACCAACCGATTGACTCGCTCGGAGCGTACGAAACGGTGCCGGGCCACGAATAAGTCCGATAGATAGAAAAGCGTAGCGCCGAGTAAAATGATATAGTTTTCATCGCTCTGAAACGCCATGTATGCCGCGCTCAGCATCATCGAAATCACGAAAACATATGCTACCACCGGGCTGCGCATCGGGTGTCCTACGTGCGGCCAGAGCCATCGTAAAACCAACATTGCCGGTACGCTAACCGCGAGAACCGATAACCAAAAAAGAGAGAGGTCCCCTCCATACACGAAAAAGGCTACGACATATGCGATATGACCTAACAAGAAGCTTACGAGGCCCGCAGCAAACCACCGTTTGGCGCCTTTCGGTATGAGAAACATATCACCGAACCAGGACAACGTGAGCCCAACAAAAATCGCTTGCCCGTAGCCGGAATCCATGGCGTTTTCGTGAAGTGCTACGGCTACAAAAACCGAACTTGCGAGTGGCTTACCTAGATAGAGGACACCGTGGCGACCTCGCACATCGACGGCGAGCTCAAGTGCAACTCCCATCAGCAGAAGAAGGCCCCAGCCGACCAGGCTCATTGTGGCATGCCCCTTTCGAGTATCCGTGAAATCAGCGGAGCTTGATCGTCAGCAGACCAAGTAATGCAAGCATGATTGACACGATCCAAAAGCGCACCACGACCCGAGGTTCGGCAACGCCGAGATGCCTGAAAGTGAGATGCAGAGGTGCTCGATATAAAAGTCGTCGGCCAGCTATATTTTCGCCCAACTTACCTTGCAGGAGCGAGGATCCAACTTCGACCACAAACACTCCACCGACCACCACAAACAAAAATTCCTGTTTCAAAAGTAGCGCTGTAGTAGCCAGCACGCCGCCAAGTGCTAACGCACCGGTATCACCCATAAATACTTCCGCTGGATACGCATTGAACCAGAGAAAACCAAGCCCGGCACCCGCGACAGCTGCACACACCACAGTCAATTCTCCTGTCCCCGGTATGAACTCGAATTGAAGATATTCCGACTGCACTTTATTACCGATGATGTAGGCGAATATAGCGTAAACGGCGGCAGTAGATATCGAAGGTACGATCGCCAAGCCATCGAGCCCGTCCGTCAAATTTACCGCATTTGTAATGGCAAGAATAACGAACACAGAGAAGAAGAAGTACACCCACCCGATATCGGCTATCGGCACCTTTAAGAAAGGTATGAACAGCCAACCGGGCTCAAATCCCTCCGGGAACGGGGTGAACCACGGATGGAGGTAGAAAACGGTGAATCCGACGGCAAAGCCCACCTGCAGTAATAGCTTCGCTCTTTCCGATAAACCGCCGCGACTTCGACCGGATCGCACTTTCATAATGTCGTCCAACAACCCGACGAACCCGAAATAAACGAATCCAGTAATCCCCAACCAACCGAAGGTGTTGTCTAGGTTCCCGAAAAGCAGCCAGGCAAAGACTGTCGCCCCGAGAAGCATAACGCCCCCCATCGTTGGAGTACCCCGCTTACTGCTGGCGTCCGCGAGCAACACGTCTTCACTCACGTCTCGGTATCGATTCGTAAAAAGCCAAAGGATAATGCGTCGACCAAATAAGACGGTCACAAGGAAGGCCGACAGCGCAGCCATGAGGGACCGCGTAGATAGATAATCAAAGACCCGCAGGAAATCTGGCCCACCACCTTCGCGTAAGGTCTCGGCTAGCCAGGGGATCATTCAGACGCCCCACTATTCAAGTTGCGTGCAACTCTCCGCGCTGTTTCTTTCAAGCCAAACATCGGACGGTACCCGCCAGCGGTCAGAAGAATATTATCGAATTCGTCACGAAGCAGTGCGGATTGCTCTGCCGTTGCGTCCGCATGCAGCCAGAGTTCGAATGCTCGCATCACGCCTTCGCGAATCTTCCAGTTACGGTCGAGGTAAAACGGTCGCAACTTCGGAACCCCTGATTCCACAGCACAGACCACGGGTACGGCTCGTATTGCAGAGATACGAACTTCAAAACTGCTATCTGTCAACGCTTCGTCGACTGCATTTTGCACCCAAGATTGTTGCGCCAGTTCCGGACCGAGTAACCGGACCGCACGCCACGCTTCACGACGAACTTCGAAATATGAATCTTTCAGTGCGTGCTGCAGGACGGTGACGACATCATCGTCAACTACCCCAATCGCAATCAGCGACGAGACGAGATTCCGCCGTATAAATCCATTCTGTGCGGTGTCCCCGCCAACTAACCGGGCGGTGAAAGACGCGCGCGTTGGATCGAAGTACAAATGACGAAGCAATGGAATTCTGTCCACCAACTTGAGCAAGCCGATCAGCTTCACGCCCACATTACGAATCCGCCAGCTAGGAGATGCGGTCATAGAAGCAGCGCGATAGCACAAGTATGCGTATCCTGGAGTACGTTCAACCGACCGTTTAGGATGCTGCCGCAGCCAGGAACGCACGGTACTCAAGAGCTCCCCTGGAGGCTTAGCGGCGAGCGCCATCTCTGCGCTCTCTGGCTGCACCGTAGTCATATTTTCCAGGTCCACGTCTGGCACCACACCATCCACCGCATGAAGGATACGCTGCATCGCATACGGGTCATCCAAACGCTTGGCTGCATCTTGCATAGCCTCCAAGGCTTCAGGGGAATCCAAGAGTGCCGCCACCCTTTCGGCGAGACGCACGCCAGACACTGAGGCCAATAGCGTATGACCGTGAACCGTGGGTTCTTCCAATAACACCTCGGCGGCGCCAGCGTCCTGCAACACCAATGCATTAACCACCTGATGATCACCAGCCAAGCCAGACTTCGGCAGTACAATGGAGGGTCTGCCAACAGCACAGACCTCCTTCACGGTACCTGCGCCTCCTCGGCAGATTATCAAGCTAGCTGCGCGGTACACTGAGCCGATATCATCGATATACTCTAAATTCCGATAAAAGCTCGACACGTCCCTCGTGATACGGCCCGACGTCTGAAGCGCTTCAATTCGTTGCTCGACATCGGTCTTTGGGTCATAGCCGGAACGTTGCTGGCGTCCCACTCCGTGAATGATAAAAATATCGTCCCGGTGCTGGAGACGCTCTAGCGCATCCACCATGGCGCGGTTGACAGTCCGAGCGCCTTGGGAACCACCGAATGCCAAAACGATGCGTTTGTGAGGCGGAATACCGTCCAGTGCATGACTCGCACTCTCACTAGTAAGCCGAAGTCCCGGACGTACAGGATAGCCTACATATCGTGCATCAGCTCCGGGTAGACAGACCTCAGAGCCGGGAAATGACACGCCAACGACATCCGCAAAACGAGCAACGAGACTGTTGAAGCGACCTGGCCGCATATTCTGCTCATGAACTACCACTTGAACACGGGATAACCGGAGTGTTTTGAGGAGCACGGCAGCGAATACAGCGGGTGCCGACACGTACCCACCGGTTGCGACCAGCACATCTGGACGCATGCGCATCAGGTGAAATATCGCCATCAATGTCCCAACCGCTATGACGAATCCGAAGCGAATGAGCCTCAGAGGCTGTCGAAGTCCGGGATAGGGCGCAGTGATAATTTTCAAGAAGGGTATGTCGTTTTTCTGGGCGACATTCTCTTCGATCCCGCCCCGAACACCTGCATAGGCAAACTTAGTTTCCGGCTGCGATGCACGCACCGCCTGTGCGACAGCCAGTGCAGGATACACGTGCCCACCTGTCCCACCACCGGTCAGCAAAATAGAACTCACCGCTCGCTCCCGTTGCTCCCCACCTTTCAAGGGCGCCTCATCGGTTTGGCATCTTTCGGCACACACTATCCACGCGTATGTTGATCATTACCTCGTACCGTCATGCGAGAATGACCGGCGATCGGCAAGAAAACTAAGATAATTGACTATATTTACCCGTAAAATGAGGGGTTAGCTGTTCATTACCCTTAACAATCAGGGTCAGCCAACACATTTCCACGCTTAAAAATTAGGTATCTAAGCCCCTGATTCTC
The DNA here is from genome assembly GCA_002863065.1 of Pseudomonadota bacterium. GTDB lineage: Bacteria > Myxococcota_A > UBA9042. The sequence goes on along the minus strand of PKDL01000234.1, from coordinate 5,530 downwards.
TATCGGCCCCGACAGAAAGGACATGAGCGTTCCATGGGCCATCAGTCAAGTTCGAGAAGGTGTCCCAACTTGTCTTTTTTCGCCTGAAGATAGCGTGCGTTTCCTTCTATGGGAGGGGTCTGAATTGCGACACGCTCGACTACATCAATACCGTAATCGCGCAGTGCGTTTATTTTCCTCGGATTGTTCGTCATAAGGCGCAAACGTGAATATCCAGCCTCTTTCAGAATTTGCGCCGCAATACCGTACTCTCGTACGTCCGCATCGAATCCGAGCTCCAGATTAGCTTCGACAGTGTCCCGCCCACGTTCCTGCAGCGCATATGCCCTTAATTTCGCAACTAAGCCTATCCCACGACCTTCCTGACGCAGGTAGAGTAGTGCGCCACATCCTTCCTCAGAGATACGCTGTAATGCTTCGTCCAACTGAAAGCCGCAGTCACAACGATGGCTGTGAAAGGAATCTCCCGTCAGGCACTGACTATGCACGCGAACAAGGGGGGCTGGCGCGTCTGGACCGGGTTCTGGCAAACCGATCGACGCTAATAGATGGTCTGTATCGGCGAGCTGGTCCTCCCATATGGACATGTCGAATGTTCCCCATTTCGTCTGCAGCTGGCCAGACTCCAATGGCTCCACCAAACGTTCAGTCACCGTCCGATATCTCAATAACTCTCGTACGGTGACTAGCGGAACTTCTAAGTTTTTTGCCAGCCGTCGCAGAGCGCGAGGTCCAGCCTCTCGCCCATCTTCATCGAGGATATGGCAAAAGACACCAGACCCAATAGATGGGCTCGTGAGCGTCGCGAGGTCTGCGACCGCCTCAGCAACCGAGCGTTTTGATAACACTCCATTATTCTCAACACGGACCGGAAAAAGGTGTCCTGGAGCGACCAAGTCATCGGGTCCAGCCGTGTCATCGATACATACGGCAATCGTCGCGGCTCGATCTGCGGCGCTAATACCGGTCGTGACCCCGACACGCGCTTCGACGCTCGTGAGATAGACTAGCCCAACGCCTACATCGTTTTGAGGTTCCAACCGCAACCGGTCCGCGACAGTCGGCCGTACAGTCACGCACACAAGTCCTCGTGCATGAATGCACAACGCATTGACTGCACTTTCAGTCGCATGAGCTGAATCGCACATCAGAACACCCCAAGGCGTCGGTGCACTGTCATCCATCACAATGGACAAACCACCTTGCGCGAGGTGGCTAATCGCTTCTTGCACTACAGACGACGTGGTTATTGATTCGCTCATGGGACGCGACTGTGCCATCTGAACCGCTTAGAGTATAGAGCTCTATCCAATGTTCGCGTGTATTCCACTGCTACGCGTCAACTACGACGAACGGATGATACGCCGTCGATACCTTCCAGCGCTCGTATTAGTCGGTGCAACTCGTCGGCATTCGCCACTAGCACTTCAAACAAATTGATGGCGCGATTGCGCTCAGTACGACAGTTCGCGGAGACGATATTGACCCCAACTTCTCCAATTACACTGGACATCTCTGCTAAGAGCCCAGGGGCATTTTCCGAGGTAACCACAAGGCTGACTGGCCGAGAGGCCTTGCTGCCAGCCTCCCAACGTACATCGATCCGACGATCGGGGTCAGCATCTGCGATTACTTTACAATCAAGTCGGTGAACCGTGACACCTCGTCCGCGAGTAATGAACCCCACCATAGGATCTCCCGGAACCACGACACAACATCTGGCAAACCGTGTAACTACGTCCTCAAGTCCATCAACTCGAATAGAAGCTTTCCCCTGAATCGCATCACGAATGACCTTCTCAATGCGGCTTTCGCGACGATTTGCGAAACGCTTCCGCTCAGCCTCTGGTACTAGCACTTCAATCACGGCTTCAGGCCGCACTTTGCCGTAGCCGACATGAACAGTCAGATCGTCAACGGAGTTCACGCGAAGCTCCTCAAGAACTGCTGGCGTAAAATCCCCGTTTTTCAGCATATTACGGAATGACCGTTTATACTTGCGAAACAGCTTCTCTAGGATATCCCGACCTTGCTGTCGTGCTCTTTGCCGCTGCTCAGTGCGTATAAGCTGCCGGATTTTACTCTTCGCTTTTCCGGTACGAACAAATTTGAGCCAGTCGGCACTCGGCTGCTGGTCCGTTCTCGTGAGAATTTGGCACGTGTCGCCTGACTTGAGCTCGCAATCAAGCTTTACCATCACATTGTTTACTAAAGCGCCCGAGCATCGAGACCCTACCTCTGTATGTACCGCGTAAGCGAAATCGACTGGCGTGGAACCACGCGGTAGCACCTTTAGATCGCCCTGAGGGGTGAACACGTACACCTCGGCGGCAAAAAGGTCGAGTTTGACCATGTCAAAGAAGTCGGTGGGGTCGTCGAGTTCCTGCTGATACTCCAATAACTGGCGCAGCCATGCGAATTTGTGCTCGTCATCCGGCCGCATGGGCTGGCCTTCTTTATACTTCCAATGCGCGGCAATCCCGTTCTCAGCAATTCTATGCATCTCTTGGGAGCGAATCTGCACTTCCATGCGGCGCCCTTTCGGGCCCATGACTGCTGTATGCAGTGATTGATAGCGATTGGGTTTCGGAAGCGCGATATAGTCCTTGAATCGACCAGGGATGGGCCGCCATTCGGTATGAATGACTCCTAAGGCTTCGTAACAACCTTTCACATCGTCCACCAAAATCCGAAATGCGATCGCATCGTAGACTTGGTCATAATCTATGTTTTGTGACTCCATCTTCCGGTGGATACTGGCAAAATGTTTAGGCCGGCCCGTCACCTGAACCGAGATTCCATGTTCATCCATCAATTGGTCCAACACGTTGACGACCTGATTGATGTACTGCTCCCTTTCCGACCGCTTCTCGTTCACTTTCGAACGGATATATTGATAACTCGCAGGGTCGGTGTATCGGAACGATAGATCCTCTAGTTCTATTTTCACCCACTGCATGCCCAAGCGATTGGCCAGTGGCGCATAAATATCCCGAGTTTCATAGGCAATACCAGAGGCCTTACCTGAAGGTACATGCCCCAACGTGCGCATATTGTGTAAGCGGTCCGCGAGCTTGACGAGGATGACGCGTATGTCCTTGCTCATTGCCACAAGCATCTTGCGAAAGCTCTCCGCCTGCCGCTCTTGCTTGTTGCGAAACCTGAGTTTACCGAGCTTGGTTACGCCATCCACCAGGTCAGCAATTTCTTTTGAAAAGAGCGTCTCAACGTCTTGATAAGTGGCTGCTGTGTCTTCGACGGTATCGTGGAGGAGTGCGGCGCATATGCTTGGTACATCAAGCCGCATATCAGCAATAATGTTGGATACCGCGAGCGGGTGCGTAATGTACGGCTCGCCAGAACGACGTTTTTGCCCATCATGACTGGTCGCTGCGAAGATGTACGCCTTTCGAATGAGGTCTAGGTCAGCGTTCGGCTGGTATGCCTCAACCTCAGCCAGCATATCGTTTAGCGTCAGCACCTGCGAAAGCCCCCCCCGGTCAAAACGGAACCTAGCGCGGACAAGTCGGAAGTATAGGGATGGCTTGCCAGTGGGACAAGCAGTTGGTGTGTATTGTTCTAATCTGAACCTGGCCGACGTCGATGGCCGTCCTCATGCGCCAATAGCACCATAAGTACCAGTCGATAGATTGCGTCTAGATCGGATACTCCTTGAACCTGCAATTGACGCCCAGATATATGCGATATTTTCATGGACACGGCATTTGCATCCGGATGGCGGTCGACTGGATCGACTGGTAGGTCAGTGACTTCAGGATGAAAAAACCCCCGTACAGCTAACCATTCTCTGCAGTCGCCCCAGCTGGGAAGAAAAATATCACCATTGCTGCCAAGCTCTTGCGATTGTTCATAATTTTGAACCAGCGCGCAATGCCCTGTGTGATCGATGAACCAGTCCCCAACCCTGGGGCGCCATGGGAATCCAGCGGCCCGTAGTGTCCTTGCTACCGACACCTCATGCCGTCCGACCTTCATGGTGAATATCCAATCATCGATTCCCATTGTAACCAGAGCTGCCCTCATCATGTCCAATGCCTCACGAATGAACCGAGGCATGTCATACGTGTCTCAAGGAGGTAAACAACCGCTTGACCGTCGGAACTATTGGCGATATCACGCGGTCGAAGTGGGTATCGACGCAGTGCGTCGCAGCGCGTCATATAGTGAAGCCCTGGAGGACAGACATGCCAGTTCGGGATATAGCAAACAAGCTCGTCGTGGCGAGCGTGGAACATGCCATGGGCGTATTCAAGCTCGCTGGAAAAGCATCGGTAGGAGCGGCTCGACTGTACAATACCATTGCAGAACAGCTCCCCATCCCACTACCTCGAGTACCAGACGGCAGTGCATACGATGCACCTGGTGACACTTATACACCTCCGCCTGCGCCCTCACGCCCGGAGCCAGTGGCCAAAGCGCCGACGAAAACTGGTGCGCCAAAAAATATTAGTACGCCGAAGGACACTGGTGCACCGACGAGTGCCGGTATCAAGGTTGAGGCGGTCGGGTCAAAAGAGGAATACGCCAAATCGAGAGCGGCCACGACAAAGAAAGCCACCGCGAAGCCAGCAGCGAAGAAAGCAACGGCGAAGCCCGCGGCAAAGAAAAGCGCAGCGAAGCCTGCGACAAAGAAAGCCACGGCGAAGCCAGCAAAAAAGAAAGCCACGGCCAAGCCTGCGGCAAAGAAAAGCGCAGCGAAGCCTGCGACAAAGAAAACCACGGCGAAGCCCGCGGCAAAGAAAAGCGCAGCGAAGCCTGCGACAAAGAAAGCCGCCGCGAAGCCAGCAAAGAAAGCCACAGCAAAGCCCGCGGCAAAGAAAAGCGCAGCGAAGCCTGCGACAAAGAAAACCACAGCGAGCTCTGCCACCGAAGACCTGGCGAAACTCACCAAGGCGCAACTACAAGCCAAGCTCAAAGCCCTCGGTGTTAAGTTCACGACGAAAGACACCAAGGCCGCACTCATCGCGAAGTTCGGTGCCTAGCGTCCACCTCACGGCCCCAATAGCCTGCAGCGGCTATTCGGAGCCAAAGATAAGCATTCTCCTGCAGCTCAAATAACGGAGTGACCTAATGTCTGACTCGGCGCCGACACATGCGCCCTACCGCGAGCTTACGGTCGCTGCGGTCGTTCTAGGCGTCATTATCGGCGCATTGATGACGGCAGCTTTCGTCTACATTGCTCTGAAATTGGGTTTCGGCCTCGGCGGTTCAACCGTTGCGGCTATTCTTGGATTCGCTGTGCTACGTGGCGCACTGAAAAGCGGCACTATCGTTGAAAATAACATCAACCAAACGGTCGCATCCGGAATAAATATCGCATCGAGCGGAGTGGTCTTTACCTTTCCCGCATTGTTCTTGCTCGCCGAAAAGGACCCTTCCCTACAGGGATTCAGTTGGCAACCGTTCGTATTATCCGCCATGGCTGGTTCGTTTATGGGTATCTTACTCATTATCCCGCTACGGAAGCAGATGATCGAATTCGAGCGATTGAATTTTCCATCGGGTATCG
>PKDL01000291.1 GCA_002863065.1 Pseudomonadota bacterium | reverse complement strand
ATATGGGACAATATGCTCATGGCCTTCATCCGTTCGCTTTGCATGGAACGCAAGTTGGTATTGCGTGCTGCCTTGTAGAACCCTTGCACCATCGTCTTTCTCGCGCCGTATTGACGGCGGAGGACATTTCGCGCGCGCTCAGTAATTGGCCAAAAACGCGTGATGAAGCGGTTGCGATGATCGACCAACGGCACAGCGGGATGCCAGTAGAGACTAGGGCAGGAATTATCGAGGAGGCATTAGTAAAATGGCGCTCGCCGGACGAGCAGCGTGATCGACTACTGGCAGTCGTTCCGCGATGGCCAGAACTGCGTGGTGAATGGGGTCAAGCGTTACTTCCAGAACATACCGTGAGGCAGGCGATGTACGATGTGGGTGGTCCAACGCGTCCTAGTCAAATTGCTCCTGAACTTACCGATTCATTGGCTGATTGGATGCACGTACGCGATATGCGAAGGCGATATACCGTGCTTGATTTCGCCATCGAATCAGGTCTCGGGATCGGCGAGACGGCATAGACGTGACAGACGCGCATCCGCGTGCCACCGTGTGCGTAGATAGAGACGGTTGAATTTATCAGGAGCAGTGATGTCAACCTATTTAGTGACTGGTGGAGCCGGATTTATCGGTTCAAACTTGACCCATGCATTGGTAGAGCGCGGTCACACCGTACGTGTATTGGACGACCTATCGAGTGGTCATCTGCAGAACTTGTCTGCAGTGGCGGCGGATGTCGAATTTATCAACGCTGATCTTCGTGATGAGGATGCCCTTATCAAAGCCTGCAAGGGTGTTAAGTACATCCTTCATCAAGCAGCGATTCCGTCCGTAATACGTTCTGTGCGCGAGCCAATGGTGACGCATGACGTAAATGTCAACGGGACTCTACGTCTGTTTGGCGTCGCTCGTCAGGCCGGAGTTCAGCGGATTGTGTTTGCAGGCTCATCAGCGGTGTACGGCGATTCTGAAGTACTTCCAAAGGTGGAATCGATGTCAGTGTCTCCTTTGTCACCCTATGCCCTCCATAAGGCGGCAGGTGAATATTACGGACGGCTGTACACGAGCCTATATGGTTTGGATGTAGTGACGCTGCGATACTTTAATGTGTTTGGGCGAAGGCAGGATCCAGCCAGTGAGTACTCAGCGGTCATTCCTAAGTTCATTGCTTTGATGCAAGATGGTATTTCGCCAATCATTTTTGGGGATGGAAGTCAGACCCGCGACTTCTGTCATATCGATAACGTAGTTGAAGCGAATTTAGCAGCATGTGTAGCCGAAAATGCCGCAGGTGGTGTGTACAATGTGGCGTGCGGAGACAGGATCAGTGTTCTTGACCTAGTCAATCGGCTCAATGAGTTGCTTGGCACATCTCTGACTCCCAAGTTTAAGGACGCGAGGCCCGGTGATATCGCGCATTCCGTTGCGGGTATCGATGCTGCTCGTAGGGATCTTTCTTACACTGCAGCGGTAGATTTTACTGAGGGTTTACGCCGCACCGTCGCTTGGTACACCAGGTAAGACGTTGGCAGTACTAAGCATGACCGGGTTTGGCTCCGTGGTGGTGACGAGATCGTCACCAGGTGTTGAGCGCAGGTATACCGTGACGGTGAAGACGGTGAACCATCGCCACCTCGATCTGAAGTTTCGATTAGGGAAGGAGCTTGTTCACCTCGAGCCTCAGATAGCTAAGCGTCTTCGTAAGCATATGAGCAGAGGGCACATTGATATTATCGTGGAGACTCAACGCAGTGGTAGTGACTCCAACCGTCTAGTGCTCGACCATCAATTAGCTTCGGACTTATTTCAGGATGCAACGTCACTTGCTTCTGAGCTCGGCGTCGCACCGCCTAGCCTCGGTGATATTCTTCGTATGCCTGGCGTGCTTGCCCAACACACTGTGTCGGACGCTGAGGATGATCCCAGCCACGATATTTTGCAGGGCGTTGTACAAGCCACCATGGCCGCATTGAGCATGCGCCAGACTGAAGGAGTTAGTCTCCAGTCGGACATTCAGAACCGGATACAGCGCCTTTCAGAGTGTGTTGAGACGATCAAAGGGGCCGTACCTGCACTGGTTGCTGAACAATTTGCTCGTTTGCAGGCTCGGGTGTCGCAGATGGTTCGAGATACCGGTAGCGTTGACTCACATCGGCTAGAGACGGAGCTAGCGCTACTTGCAGATAAATGCGATGTAAGCGAAGAAGTCTCTCGCGTTCGTAGTCATCTGACGCAGTTTGAAGATGAGCTGCTGCGCGAACCGTATGGAAGTGGTAAGAAACTCGCGTTTTTGACCCAGGAACTCCACCGTGAGTTCAACACCATCGGTAGCAAAGTTGGTGATCCGGCGATTATTACTGTGGTGATTGAAGCGAAAACCGAACTCGAAAAAGTTCGTGAACAGGTAGCAAACATCGAATGAAGCCGCGAACTCGTCCGAAGCTGTTGATTCTGTCGTCGCCGTCGGGGGCGGGCAAAACGACTCTCTGCCGACGATTAATAAAGACGCGTCCGGAGTTTGAGCTGTCCATCTCTCACACTACCCGACTACCTCGTGCGGGAGAGGCTCATGGCCGAGAATACTATTTCGTCGATAGAAATACGTTTGATGGCATGCTGGACGCCGATCAATTCATAGAGTCCGCTGAGGTACATGGAAATATGTACGGCACAGCGAAAGATGAGTTTACTCGTATATTTTCGGAAGCGAGGACTCCTGTGTGTGACATAGATTGGCAGGGAACTGTCAGCGTGCAGTCCGCGTTTCCTGAAGCGTTATCTATATTCATTCTTCCCCCAACGATGAAAGCACTGTCAGAGCGCCTCAAACGTCGCAAGACGGAGTCAGAGGCTGCGCTGAAATTACGTTTGGCGAATGCTGCTATTGAGCTGGAGAAGTTCCATTTCTACCGTCACATGATCATTAATGACGAAGTGGATACAGCCTTCAGTGACTTGCTATCTATCATCGATACGGGTTCGCCTGTACGTCCTGCACCGACGACACGGGAGATCAATGCGTTGCTAAATGAGGTTGGATGATGACTGTACGCACTCGAATCGCGCCAAGCCCTACCGGTGACCCACACGTAGGCACTGCATATGTATCGCTGTTCAACTGGATATGGGCGAGAAAGCACGGTGGCCAGTTTCTGCTGCGCATCGAAGATACCGACCAGACACGCTCTACTCCAGAGAGCGAAGCCGCGATTATGCGCTCCCTGCGTTGGCTTGGGCTTGAATGGGATGAGGGACCCGATGTTGGCGGTCCCAAGGGGCCATACCGACAGTCCGAACGCACAGAGTTGTATCGAGAGCACGCGCAGCAGCTCATCGACAGGGGCTATGCTTATCGATGCTTTTGTACACCTGAGCGGCTGTCCGCGGTACGACGTGAGCGGATGGCGGCCGGTTTCAACACGGGATACGACGGACACTGTCGAGACTTGTCTGTCTCTGAGTCGAATCGAAGGAAAGACGCAGGAGAGTCATTCACTGTACGGTTGAAGTTCCCGCAGTCTGGCGAGACGGTCGTATCCGATGGCTTACGTGGGGATGTAGTTATCGACAACAGCCAAATCGATGACCAGATCTTGCTTAAGTCAGACGGCTTTCCCACCTATCATCTCGCAAATGTCGTCGATGACCATCTGATGGAAATCACGGACGTCATACGAGCGGAAGAATGGATATCCTCCACTCCGAAGCATGTTTTTTTGTACGAAGCATTTGGATGGTCTCAACCAAGATTTTGGCACCTGCCGTTGCTGAGGAACGCAGACAAGTCAAAGATTTCGAAACGAAAGAACCCAGTTAGTCTCGATTACTACGAACAGATAGGGATCTTACCGGAAACTATGGTGAATTTTTTGGGTCTGCTCGGGTGGTCCATGCCAGATGAGTCCGAGAAGTTCACGCCCGAACAGATGTGTGATGCATTTACCTTTGATCGCGTAAGCACGACGGGTCCCGTCTTCGATCTGGCGAAGTTAGAATGGCTTAATGGACAGTATATTCGAGACTTATCAGCGGCAGAGCTTGCCGCGCGTATACAGAGCATTTTCCTCAGCCCTGAACGCCTAGAATCCATCATGCCGCTGGTCCATGAGCGAATGCCGCGATTGGATTCGTTTATTCCCTCCACCAGCTTCTTTCTTGGTGAGCAAGATAATTACGACTGGACGCTGCTGATGCCCCCGAAAAAACGGAAATTCAAGGGCACGCCAGATGATGTTCGTAAAGCACTGCTTGCTGCAGCAGAGTCGTTAGATAGCCTTCGCACCTGGACACCTGAGTCAGTGGAAGGACTTATGCGCGAGCTGGCAACCGAACTAGAATGGAAGGCAGGACATCTTTTTCATCCATTGCGGGTTGCAACCGCGGGTCGAACTGCCGCTCCACCACTGTTTGAAACCATGTGTACGGTAGGCTCAGCTGTTACTCGTGCGCGCTTGCGTCGTGCAGCCCAGAAACTAAAAGGTCAGCAGCTCCCCGAAGCGTAGGAGAGTGATCTCACTCCAGCGGCATAATAGACTTCATGAGTTCAACGGCCTCTTCGACAGACCCGACGCGTCGCTCTAATTGCGCGTCTTCGAGCGCCAGTAGCATTGTTTTGAAGTGGGGTCCTGGGCGATAGCCCAGAGCTTTCAATTCACGGCCCGTAAGCAAAGGTGTGGGATGGAGGGCTTGGGTGTTTACCGTTGCCCGTAGGTCGACCAGCTTTTGAAGCGGAGCCACCGAGGTTTTCAGGGCTGTACGGCGGGCCATATCAATCTTTGCAAAACTGTCGAAGTGTGCTTCACGAATGAACCTTAGTCGCGCTGCTTGGCTATTGATTGATTCCGGGCGAGTCCGATTTGCGACTAGATATCGGAGGTGCTCTCGGTCCGTCTTGGGAAGTTTGAGCCGTTCGGACCAGGACGCAGATAACGCAATTGCGCGGCTTTCCGGATGCTCCATCAGAAGCAGTGAAAGGGCCTCCGCGAAGCATAGGTTACCAGCGAGCACCAGAGCTTGCGCAGTGCCCGCCGTTCTGTATCCCTGCAACGCTGGAAATATTACCTGAATAACTCCTGATACGGAAAGTAGCGTAAACGCTCTCACGGCATCGCCCTCGGTGAAGGTACGCCGTAATTCAGCTTGAATTCGCTCCGCGGCGACATCTGCCACAGTATGTGCGAGCCGAATGATGGCACGGAACGTGTGAGTCTCAATGTCAAAGGCCAAACAGGCCGCAAACCGGATTGCCCGCAGAATGCGTAAGTGGTCTTCTGAAAACCGGGCATCTGCTTCCCCAATGGCTCGAATTAGGCGGGCTTGTAGGTCTGCACGCCCGTCGACGTAGTCTTCGATGTCTCCGCTGTCTGGGTCCTGCAGTAGTCCATTTATTGTGAAATCTCGGCGTAGTACGTCTTCTCGTGCACTCACAAAACGCACTGTATCGGGGTGTCTGCCGTCGGAATATGAGGTTTCGGCTCGGAATGTCGCAACTTCATATTCGCCATCGTCTAGTATGACCAGCACGACACCAAACTGTACGCCTACAGGCACCGTACGGCGAAAGGCTGCAATCACCTGGTCCGGAGTAGCACTGGTTGCGATGTCATATTCTCGGATGGGGCGATTGAGAAGTGTGTCTCTGACGGCTCCCCCGACAAAAAATGCATTGTGCCCGAGCCGGCGGAGGCGCCGTACGATGGTGGCTGCACCACGACGCGTATGACAGCTGGACGGATTTGGTGTTTTTTCATCCACACGCAGACAGTGCCGTCTGTCGCTCGTCCCTGCAACTCCGTTGGGGATCTGTAAAAAAATAGCTGTCGACCAATGACCAATTATGCATGGCGGTTGCGCATAAGTGTCCCTTTTCTGGTCATACCGTCGCATCCTGTTTCGCACGAATTATATTTTGGTTTGACATTGAACCCCTCAGCCGCCTATTCAAGGCGCCGATATTCGTCTTGCGAATCCGGGTCCGTCGCTTGACTCCGACCGGGCTGAACTAAGATGATGTCGAGATGTCACGTGGTGGAAACCGGAGTATAGAGACCATGACACAATGGTTGCGAAGGCGTAGCTTGCTGAACACAGCGCTATCGGCCCTGATTTTGTTCGGCGCTTTGATCGGGTGCTCAGATGATTCTGATACGGAAATCTCGTCCGATACGTCGGATCCTGGGCAAGACGGCCGGGTTGAGGCGGATGCTGAATCGTCTGGCGACGCCGAGACAGATACTGGGGAGCCGGTGGAATACCCTCAGCTGACGGTAGAAGTGGTTGCTGAGCCACAAGAAGGCAATGCGCCCCTTGTCACCAGCCTCAGCTGCAATATCGGTGGGTTGCTTGAGGACGAAGTAATCGGGCCGAATAACGACGTGCGTTTACAGTGGACGGTAGACGACAAAAAGTCAGCTCAGCAGCAGCTTGATTGGACCTTTTACACGGACGGTGACTACCAGGCGACGTGCCGAGTTTGGCGTGCAGCTGATCCGGAAAACTTTGTCGAAGCGAGTCAGATCATTCGAGTGAAGGATCCCGCTGAGCTATCGCTGACGTCTCCAAAATTGGAGGGGCCGAGCGAGGTGTCTCCCACAGATTGCCTCGATATTAGTTTTGACCTTGTCAATGTTGGTGGTGCTGTCGACGTTCCGTTCGAGGTTCGATGTGTTCTCAGCCCGATTACTGCCGGAACCGACTGGGATGAGACCGCAGACTCTCATATTCAGATAGCTACCTACACATTGGAAGGCATGGAAGACGGGCAGTCTGTTACTGAGCGGATCGAATACCTCAATGAACAGATGTGCATACCGTCTGAGACCGCTGACGATCAGTATTATTTATTCTGCAAAGCGGACGCTGCTGACGAAATTGGTGAACAGAACAAACTCGACAATGTCGCAACATCCACAACCTTCATTACGGTCGACAGCACCCTGGGTGAAAAGCCAGATCTCACCATCGAGAATTTGAATCTTCCGACCCAGAATTTCCCCAAAAACTGGGAAGATAAGTTGAGCTATCAGCTCACAATTACCAATTCGGGAGCCCAAGACGCCGAGAAATTTAAGTACAAGGTCTATCTCTGTGGCGATGACCAGGTATTCGATGAAGATTGCATCGAGATTAGCGACGCCAACTCGCAAATATTCTCGCTGTCGGCGTCGAGCGGACTTCCGATCAATCGTAACTGGACGGTTCCAGAAGGGACTGCCGACGGAACGTACTGCATCTATGCCGAAGCGGATACGGAAGACGTGATTGCGGAAGACGACGAGAACAACAATGCAGCCTGGGGTGACTGCTTCGAGGTGAAGTTCACTGAGATCTTAGGTAAGGACCTGGATATCACCGCTCTTACTTGCGCCCCGCTCGATGCCGTTTGGAACGGAACAGTAGCTGTAGAATTCACAGTGGAAAATCTTGGTAATGAAGCTAGTGGTACCTTCGACTACGAGGTGTATCTATCACTTCAGCCAGCACCTACGCAGGCGAACTCATTTCCATTATGCTCCGGTAACAGCTGTAAGAATCAGCCTAGCCTAGAGGCTAATGGGACCTACAGCACAACGGCGGTGATAACGATTCCGGATACACTGCCGCTGACGGACTACTATTGTATCGTCAAACTGGATCCTGATGACACGATCGAAGAGCTAGACGAAGGTAATAATCAGGAAGTTTTCTCGGAACAGCTGACGGTGGTGTCGAAGGCATATACGGATGTGTATGCCGAACAGGTAAGCATCGTCGGGCCCACAACACTGGCTCAAGAAGCCGGTGGAGAAATCAAGGTTGGATACAAGCTCGGCAATGCAGATATTTCCACTGCGGCCGGGGCTACGACATGCATCGTGCTGTCCACGGACCAGACATTCAACAACAATGACATTGTGATTTGGGAACAGATTGTAACCATCATTAAGCCGGATGGGCAGCTGACCGAGGAAGAGCTTCAGGACCAGTACAAAACACAGAAAGTGACGCTTCCGCTCGGCCTTCCAAATGACATCGGTGAATATTATGTAGGTGTGAAAGCGGACTGTAACAACGTACTTACAGACGATACGAACAAATCCAATAACAACTCCATGGGCGACCAGAAACTGCAAGTCTTGAACCCACAAGGCGGTTGTTTCGAAGATCCCTTCGAGCCAAACGATAACTTGGCCAGCGCCGCGCCTCTAAATCCGGGTCTTACAGAGAACCTTGGCATGTGCTCTGAGGCAGATTTTTTCGTCGTGACGGTGCCAGCGACAAATTCGCTGATCGTGACCCTATCGCTGACCCCAACGCTGACACTCGATAACGTGGGATTTGATGGAGACCTCTATCTCTACGACCTCGATGGTTCGGTTCTCGATCAGAGTGAGCTCACTGGGACGCAAGACAATGTATTGAGCTTCATCGCGCCAGCCGATACGGATTTCGTCGTACAGGTCACTCCAAAGGCCTCCACGAATGAAGCGCAGTACAGTCTTAATTTGGAAATTGTCCCGCCGCTGGAGGGAGTGGACCTGTTCCCAGCGAAGTTGGATTCGGCACCCACCGAATCTTACGCAGGAGGGGCTCTGTATCTCGATTGGAAGCTTATCAACCTGGGCGATACCACGTCAGCCCCATACGAAGTCACGGTGTATCTGTCGGAAGATGACTCGATTGACAGCAATGACATTGTAGTGGCGGTTCTGGCGCGCGACGCTGCGGCCCCAAGTTCAGTGACTGATGAATCCGAGCTCATTATCCTCCCAGAGGACTTAGACGGGGGCGAATGGAACGTGCTTATGCGCGTGGATTCGGGTGATGTCGTAGCCGAGGTCGACGAGACGAACAACGATGCAATCGCTCCGCCAATCCTCATTGACGGCAACACGCCCTGTCTATCGGATAGTTACGAGCCAAACGACTTACTCTCGCAGGCCAGCCCGGTATCCTTTACGCCGATAGTGAATGCTGGCGATCCGATTACAACCATTGAAAACCTGTCTGTCTGTCCGGACCTGCCTGACTTTTACGCCGTGGATTTCCAATACGGTCAAGCGGTAGAGGTCGGCGTGCAGTACTCGTACACGTCCTCCAAAGGAAAATTGGGGATAGCGATCCTGGATCAGAATGGTGACGTGCTGGTGCAGAAGACGTCGGGTTCCTCCAACAATAAAGTCGATATCAAATGGATTTGGGAGTCTGCGACACACTTCATTCGGGTGGAAAACCTCCCCGTGTCGAATAACCAGAAACCATACGACTATACACTTACCATTGAGTCAGCTGCAGGCGACCCGTCTGACGAATGTCCAACCGACCAATTTGAACCCAATAACGGTCCAACTAACGCGGCAGTCACCGGGTGTGGTCTGAAAGAAATGACCCTCTGTGATAACGACCAAGACTGGCTAAACTTTACGCTCCCTGCCGCAGCATCTGTAACATTGACACTGAATAACTCGAGCAATGATGCTCGAATGGAAGTGTACGATAACCCCGAATCGAACTACCTAAAGTTCAAGAGCGGTAATGGAACACTGACGGTGGACAATCCTTCGAGTGAAGACAAGCTCTACTGGCTTAAAGTCCGTCCGAAGTCGACTGCATTAGGCATGGACGACCCGGTATACACGGTCTTCTTCGATGGTATCGCGGGTGTAGATTTATCCGTTGATAACGTATCGGCCTCCACTGGCGCGGTGTATCAGGGAGAAGACGAGATCATGACGTTTGAGGTGGAGAACCAATGCCTCGATACTGTCTCTGACATGTCTTTTGGATTCTTCTTATCTACGGACGATATCCTCGACCCGGCATCCGATACGCTAGTTCATACCGGATTTATCGATGAGCCACTGGTCGGCCAGGTGACCCTCTCTGTCTCAGAGAAGTTTACGGTGCCCTTTGATACCCCGGCCGGTAACTACAACATCATTGTCATGGCTGATGTGCAGGAAGACATCGCTGAATCCAACGAAGGGAACAATACGTCTTCTGGAGTGCTTGAGGTCGTTGAGGTCTGTGTGGACGATACGTATGAGCCTAGTGACTTTCCGCCATTGTTTGCGCCAACGGTGCAGACGGCCACATATGCTAATTTACAAATATGTCCCTTCAACCTTGACTGGTACACAGTGTCTCTGGACGCCGGCGAGACGCTAAACATCTCTGCGGCATTTATAAACGCGGATGGCGACCTCGATTTGCGTCTGTACGCTGCGAGTAACACGACAATACCCATCGTGAAGGCATTCGAAACTCTGGATGGCGAGCAGCTGAGCTACACCGCAGATACCCCGGGAACGTTCTACATCCGAGTAAACGGTCTCGCTGGAGCGACGAATAGCTACTCACTGACCGTCGATATCACCAGCGGTAATACCGCTGATGTATCCGGCTGCACTGATAGTGATGCGTCAAACTACAACGCAGCGGCAACTACGGACGACGGTACATGTACTTACAACGTCAAGTTTGTCGTGGACCTCGAAGCTGAGGGAGGAGCCGGCAGCGATACCATCTACCTTATTGGTAGCTTTGACGATTGGTGCCCAGATTGTCATCCAATGGCTCAGAGCAGTGAGTCAAACGTTTACATAGTCACACTTTCGTTGGCGCCTGGCGCCTACGAATACAAATTTAGTATTGGCACATCCATCGAGCCGTTGGTGGCTGGTGGTACATGCGATTATGACCCGACTGACGAGTTTGCTAACCGGGGTATCGACGTAATTGATGCCCCCATCTCACTCAGTCCGGTCTGCTACAATTCTTGCGAGCAGTGTCCGTCCGATTAGCATGAAAGCGCACGGGGCACCACCGTGTGTATGACAGTTCGATTATCTAACCGTGCTGCCACTCCAAGCCATTACTTGTGTGTATCCCGCCGACGGTACGTGAGGCTCGCCCTCCGTACATCCGCGCATGGCCACACCTCGCTCGGCGTAGCACGCGTTTTGCGCCAAAGACGGTTTATACGCGATGCATGTGAACGGCTTTTATTTCCACGGTATCGGCAACTGGGGTGGATGGTTGCCGCCGTCGTGTGAAGCGGAGCATCATCAGGATGCTGAGAAGCCCGACGGCTAGGAGTGTACTCGGGGTATTTCTCGGGAAGGTCCCCGATGTGCAGCCGCCGTTCTCTTGGCTTATTCTTGAAGCGCGAGAATCTAATACGTCGGCGGAGATGTCTTGAGCCCCGAGGTCATTCATTGGACCGGATGCGTTCGCTTCTGAGACGTCCGCAGAAGTATCTGTGGCCCCCTCGTCATTAGCTCTAGCGTCGCGCAGAGTCCCTCCAACTGCCATGTGTTCGCGTGCATTGAGGGACATGGTTCGAGTGCCGGCAGTCTTCACCTGCATCCATCGGAGCATCCAATAGGCGCTCAAAAGATCGCCGCCAGGCAGTAGCGAGGTAGGAGCGCCTCCGCCGTTTACTCGGAATGGGTCGGATCGTGCGTCGAAATTTGATGTAGGGCGGAGCGAAGGCGGAAGCGCGCTATCTGCAACTGCCTCATCGTGCCAGTTCAGGCCTTGTGCAATAGTCAGTTCCGTCGTTCCATCGATTGCGATGCATACACCGCTTTCAAGCTCATTGGCGTCACAGTTCTCACGTAATTCGGACTGATATGGTCCGAGGTTGTAATCAAGTAACAGATTGGCGGTTTCATCTACGAGGCTTGGATCTGTACCTGATGCCGTATTCATTAGATAGATTGCGTGGAAGTATGGCTGTTTTAGATGTTGGGCTCCCCGAAGTTCTCCTTCTGGGGCCCAGAAGACGGTTTCCAGCCAATTCAATAGAGGTGCTGCAACGTCCGAGTCGCTTTCGTAATGGAGAGCATTATAGATTCCTAAAGCAGCCATGTTGACTACTGAGAAGTTCGTGCCAGTACCAGCGTAAAGACCGGCGTCGACAGGGCCGTCTGGGATGGCCGTGAGCCAATTGCGGTCAGATAGAAGCTCTGTGTATAGATACTCTTCTAGAACAGGGTCACCGCTAACGTGATGCAGGGTTTTTAAGATACCCATCGCCATCAAAAGATTAAGTGGGTTTACCGGCCCCGCGGAGGACGAGAACCAAATGCCATCGACACCGGATGGATTGAGGTCATGATGTTTAGTTGGGCGTCCATCCGCGTCCATGATGACGAGGTCGAAATGTTCGGGCGGACCGCCTATGACCTCGAATTCGTGTTTTTCTCGAAGCATGCCGCCGATAGCACTCGCATCTTCTGCCATACGTTCGAGCAGCCCTTGGTCGATATCGGGATCATTTTTCGCGGCATCGTAAAGTGCACCCATTGCGGTGACCCAACCAATCAGTTGATCTTTGCTGCAGGAGTCTTCCCAACTCCATTCACCAGCTGGAAGTTTACCCTGCGAGTTATCGGCGCGTGGCGTACCATTGTTTTTCTCTGGCGGCAGCGGATTTCCGTCCGTATCGAAGAGTGGTACCGGTTCGCGTAGGTCTGCTAGTGGGATCGGTGGTGAAGTCGGGTTCTCGGGCTTCAAACGCTGAATGCCTCGAGCCACCCGCCCTGGTTCTCCGGTAATGGCAACCACAACGTGGAGTGTATTGATCGCGCGAATGACATCTTCCCGTGCCTGTTCGAGGATCTCCGCATTGGCTCCTTCCTGTCTCAGGGCACGGTACCGGAATGCGGTAGCGAAGGCGGCTCCCCCTCCCCTAAGTCCGATACCGCTAGGTCCAGAGTAACCGGCAACGAGCGAGAATGGGTGTTTTCCTGTCTCCTCTTTCACTGTTCCGGTCCCCAGGGCAAACGCTCGTACTTCAGAGATTACCTCTGGAGACGTGATTGCGAAGTCGAGTCCAATTCCGAAGGGTGCAGCATGTATTTGGTGAAAGACTCGATCCTGACGATTCATGGTCTCATGAAGCGCCGGACGAGCATCTGGCGAGAATGCAGTCTCGGTATGTCCTATGGTCGGGATGAGTGACGTCGCTAGTGCAATAAGGAGAGAGCGAGGTTGCAACATTCTTAGATCTCTTGAGCGGTTATGGGGATGAAGTATGCGCTATCTGCGCTTGGCGGGGTATGCCCTAAGACATTTTTGCATGTCGTGCCAATGCAGATTTGGCTTCAACGATCTGCTGTGCTGCTGAGTCAAGCGCGTTCTGCGCCTCTTGCGGATGTCGGTCAACAAGCGCGGACCAGGCTCGATTTAAGTTCCGTTCTCCCCCAGATAGTGGGCTGTAGATGTCTGCGAATCCTGCCATTCCAAATCGAGCTTGTACCTTCTGTCGCGCATCTATGAGGGGTTCCAGTTGTTCGAATTGGATTGCTTCAATCTGGGCGAGTAACTCGTCATGGCTCACCTCTCCAGTGGTGGTTTTTTCCAGAGCCATGACTCGAGAATGCAGTTCATCTAGTAGCTCGCCGAAGTCCACCGGCCCCGCCGTATCCGACTCTTCGGGGTTATCGGATAGTGCGGCCTCCCTCTGCGCCTGTCGAGCTAGCATGCCTCCGCCTATTATGAGTCCTAGTCCCAACAAGAAGGGTAGTCCTGCCAAAGAAAACCAAGCGGTGAGGCGCGCGGTTGGCTCCGGACTTACCTTGGGGTCTGCGTCTCGCTCCGCTTGTGGTTTTATGGCTGATGCTTCCGCGGCTATCCACGCATCTCTTGCTGCCCGCAGTGCCTCATCCTCCAACGCGACCCGCGCTTGTAGTTTTTTATGTGCAGACTGTCGTGAGAGCAGCGCGATCTCTATGCTCGGGTGTTGCAACGGGCTCGCTTCGGGACTTTTAGACGTCGATTCGGCCGGCTCTGTCACGGAGTCGGCCTTTTCGGACGTAATACAGTGATCAACCAGCGCTGCGGCTCTATACGATGGATTTTCTTCCAGCGACGCCGTTAGGGCTGAGCAGTACTGATCGTAGAGTGCCTTGGCTGCAGACGTGGCTCCATTTACGGCACCGTCCTGTGCCAGTGCATCATTCACCGGTGTTATATTCCGTGCGCCAAATACTGCAGCGATAGACAC
>PKDL01000498.1 GCA_002863065.1 Pseudomonadota bacterium | reverse complement strand
GACGTGCCCGTTCGACGCAGCGCTTCGCCCATCACAATAGTTGAAAAGTGCACGAGGACTTGAATCACTGCCATCATACGGTCATGGGTATCCGGATCTGAGTCAACTACCTCAAGGCCCATGCGACCCAGTTCGCTCAGTAGCCATTCGGTTAACGGGCCTGAACGCACCGGACACGATACGACTTTTTGTCGGCGCAGGGAGCGGACGCTCGGGCCAAACATCGGATGAAGGCCCAATGCTTCGCACGACCCATTTTTCGCCATGGCTGCACACACGTCTACCTTCAGTGAGTTAATATCGCAGAGCAGCGCATCGGGCCGGAGTCTGGGCGCAACGGTGTGAATGATTGGAACGGCCAGGTGCATCGGCACTGCAATCATCACGACGTCAGCGCTTACAACCGCCGCATCGGTACTGGGGTCACTGTCTTGATCGAGCACAGATACTGCGTGGCCGCGCGCAGAAAAAGTCTCTGCTAGCAACCGTCCCATTTGGCCTGCGCCTCCAATAATTGCGAAGTGTCTCGCGTGCGCTGGATCACTGCGGTCGGCTGTAATGGCTTCTCGCTCTTGAATACGATGCGAGTGTTCGATCAGTGTGGCCATTAGGCCACGACTCACATGGTCTGGTAGCCCCAATGCACGGCCTCGTAGTTCTGCCTTTTCGAACACTTCTCGTTCTCTCGTCCTATCGAATAAGGGATGCTTCTCGCCCGACTTGGCTTGAATGATTCTTGAGATGAGGTCGCGACGTTGCGCCGCAATTTCCAGCAGCTTCAAGTCGAGATCGTCAAGTCGGGCGCGAAGACTATGCAAGTCGTCGGTCATCGAGAGCACTCCAGTACAAGGTGTAGGTTCCTGTTGCGAACGTATCAGGCTCGCATGGTTTTCCAAATTCGAGACGTAGCATCATGGCCGACTGTACCTGGCATGGATACCATTCTGTATGGAACGCATGGTACACACCAGGCACGTGAAGATATCAGGTTGGCGGAGCGATAATTTGAGACTTACTTCCCATGCGATGACTGGAACAGGCGGGAGCTTTACGCCGAGTGTGGACGACTTTTTCGTTGACGAGATACCGCTTTATGATGCCTCCGGCGAAGGTGACCATTGTTATGTACGCCTTACGAAGCGTGGTCTGAATACTCGGGACGTCATTCATCGGATCATCGAGCGATTCGGTGTGGATGAGCGGGACATCGGAACTGCCGGTATGAAGGATAAATATGCAACGACGACTCAGACGTTTTCCGTACTTGGTATCGATTCGGTGCAGGCTGAGTCCCTACAAGACGATGATATTGATGTGCTGTCGGCGAGGCGCCATCGTAACAAACTGAAGACCGGTCACCTTCGGGGGAATCGGTTTCGCCTCAGGTTAGCTGGGGTTGATGCACATGCAGAGTCCGCTGCTCGTACTATTTTAGGCCTGTTGTCTTCTCAGGGTATGGCGAATTATTTCGGTCCTCAACGCTTTGGACGCTACGGCGACAACGCGCAGTTGGGTCGTAGCCTACTCCTGAAGAAGCGCCCACGTATTGGGCGTTGGAAGGCGCGGTTACTTATCTCTGCACTGCAATCTGCCTTATTCAATGCGTATCTTGAGCGTCGAATGGAAGATGGCAGTATTGTACGGGCGTATGCGGGCGATGTGATGCGGAAGTGTGAATCTGGAGGTCAATTCATCTGCAGCGAGCCAGAGGTGGACCAGCTTCGTATCGATCAAGCTGAGATTAGCCCTACTGGTCCGATGTTTGGATGGAAGATGAAGAGCCCATCAAACGGCACAGTTCCGCATTCTTGGGAAATGCAGATCTTGGCCGAAGCGGACTTGAGCACGGAAAACTTTCGTACCGCAAAACGGATCGCGGAGGGTACTCGGAGACCGATTCGTGTCTTCGTCGAGGAGCCGGAGGTGGTAGCAGAAGGAGATGATCTCTGGGTCAGTTTTTCTTTGCCGTCTGGTAGCTATGCCACCGCTGTAGTTGCGGAGCTTACGCAGCAGCCCATGGAACGTGCTTGCTTTCATTCGCCATAGTTCGCCAACGATACAGTTGACCGTCGCCGTGGATTCATCTCAGTGAGCGCTGCCGGTGGTTACTGACTTGGTAGGTCTAGAGCGATACTGCTGTCTTGATTATTGTAGAGAGCTCGATACCGAACCCACGCGGTGACCACTGACTTCACATAGCGGCGCGTTTCTCGATAGGGTATACGCTCGACAAACTCATCTATTTGGGCTTGAGGCCATCGCCGAATCCACTGCTTTGGTCGTCCAGGACCTGCATTATATGCCGCAGCCATAAGGGCTGGATTTGCGGAGAACCGGTTGGACAGACGCTTCAAGAAATGTGAGCCCAGCTGGATATTGAGCTCGGGGTCCTTCAGACGGTGTTTATTCACTTTGCCGGGCACTTTCAGGCGTTTCGCCATCGCTTTACCCGTGGGTTCGATAAGCTGCATGAGTCCTACCGCGTCTGCGATGCTTACGACCGATGGTCTGAACGCAGACTCGGTTTGCATCACCGCCCAGATCAGCGTCTCATCGAGAGCGTTCGACTTTGCCGCCGCGGTGACCCAGTCCCGGTATTTATTCGGTCTCGGGTTTGCGAGTCGCCAACGCTGTACTTGGCCTTCTACTGGCCAAAATGAGGCGTGTTCCGGGCGCTTCCAGCGCGCAATCCGATAGCTTTTCGTATCCTCATCTGCGTAATGGTAGAGGAGCGATGCAGCCCAATCTGCTTCGGGTGTCTCCGGTCTGCCGTGGTCGAGTTCGCTGCGTGCCTGTAGCATGAGACCCAATTTCATTAATTCTACTGCTGCTTTGAATGATGCGGTCTGCAATGCCCCGGCAGACGCCTCCTGAATGGAGCGAGCATCATGTCCAATACGAGCCGCCCTCGTCGCATCTTCCGCAGCCTTCGGATCGAGCCGCTTCAGTCGCTCATGAGCAAGTAGCGCATACCAGCTTAGGGGAAATTCACGAAGTACTCGGGCGTATATAATGGCCGCTCGGACTTGGTTTCCATCGCGAGCCAAGGCTCTTCCCAGCCAGTATACCAAGCGGCCACGTGACCTGAGCATTTGCTTGGCTCCAATGGCCTTCACCGACTGTTCTGCGGAGCGAACCGCTTTCGAATACTCTCCCCGCGTCCAACGAGTCCAGAAATGAGTCCATGCAGCCTTCTCTTGCATGTCGCCTAATAGATGTACCGCATCCATAAGGTATTGGTCTGCGCGCTGCGTACGCCCCGCTTTGGATTCGTACTCAGCGAGCTGGAGTAACGCGTCATCTGCATATCGGCTGTTCGGATAACGCTTCACGAGCTGCCTCCACCAAGTGGTACCAGCGGCCGGACTTGCGCTACGCAGTGCTTGTTTTCCCGCGAAGTATAGCAGCTGCGGAAAGGTATCTCGCTTATCGCATCGCTTGACGGCGGACTTATAGAGAGGAGTTGCTCGGCTGCTTTTTTTGGATTTCTCCAGCGCGCGCGCCATGAGCATAGTGGCTTCGCACCATGTGGAACTACCAACTTTCGATTGTTTTCGGGCTTGTGTTGCTGAACGGATAGCACTTCGGTAACGCCGGCTGTCCATAAGTACTTGAACACGTGTAATCAATTCTTTGGCACGTAGTGAACGTAGTTTTTTCGGCAATGATTTCAGCCGCTTTTCTGCTCGAATGGCACGTTTCGAATGCGGTGCTACAGATACGATGCGTCGGAGTGCCTCTGCTTGACGCTCGATATTTTTACCTTGGAAGACATCAGCTGCCTCTTCCAGTAATGCCGCTGAAGTGCCAGAGGCTACAAGCAGGTTGGAATAGACTTTTCTTGCAGCTTTTCGCTTACCTGCGCGGCGGAGAGCTCTGGCTCTCAAAATATCGGCGCGACGGCGCTGCGAGAAGTCGGCCGGTATCTTGGACGTATGTTTTATGACATCGGATTGGCGGTTCATTCGCGCAGATGCCTCGGCAAGGAAGAGATGTACCGTAGATTCAATATCGGGGATTTGGCCGATGACTTTTTTCAGGTGTCGGCTCGCAGCCTCTGGTTGAGAGGCGTAAAGCCTCGATACTCCAGTGAGGAAATACGCACGGTGTAGCCGTTGGTCATCTTGGTGGGTCCTAGTCCAGTCATCAAAGGCATCCGCGGCTTGTTTCCACTGCCGATTTTTGAAGTAACGATAGGCGTCCTCTCCCGAGAACCACGGCGAGATATCTACAGAACCCACGGTTTGTTTCTCACTGGATTCGGGCGTAATTCCAAGGCCGATTTCGTGGGGTTCCTCCGGATCATTAGCGACAGCAGGGGCCGTACCAGCGTGGGTAGCCTGAGGCTTGGAGCGGGTGGCGGGGGCCTCTGGCGGTAATGTAGTGGCCAAAGGGGCTTTCTGTGCGGAGTCGGGAGCAGATTGACGCTCCGCTGAAGGTTTTGCGCAGCTGTAGAGCCAACTCGCAGCATTTATTAGCAACAGGCACATCACGATGTGCCTGATTTTGAGGGTCTGTGCGTAAAACGGCGTATTCATTGCGACCGAAGCATGGCATCGGGAGCGTAGGCCCGGCAAGAATCATTCATATGAACCATAACGAGGGGGCCCACGGATTGTTCCCGCTAGCACCAGATGTGCTCACTGAATCATCCGACGAATGGACATTATTATGGTGTAGGTATCTCGTTCAGCTAACCTCTTGTGGGTGTTGCCTGGTCCGCACGGCATCCGTTTGAGCGTCCCTTACTGATTGTGCAGCTGTCGTGTTTTTAGGCCTCGGTTTTGTTCGGCGCGCGTAGCGTCCAATGAGCTGCAGCCCAGTCTCGGATCTAAGGCTACTACGCGTTGGGTTCGATGCGGCGCCAAGCGTGAGCGATATGTGATGCAGGATGTATCGAGATGAACATCAGGTTGCTGAGTACGCATGCCGATTGTTATGCGCGATACGAATTTGAGCCTTCACCCCAACTGTTTTTCGATTGTGATGAAAGTCCATATAAATTGTCTGTAACGGATGACTATCGATTAAAACTTGTCAGGGTGTTGAGTTGATTTGATTGATATATTCTCTGGCTAAATAAATAAAATTATACTTTGCCTGATATAGGTGGTTGCCCCTTTTGCGGAAAACAGATAGTCAATTTTCATGTTGAAAGCAGAATCTTCCAGTTGAGTACAGATGTGCGGAGGGAGGTGAAGACCATGGCTAAGCGAGTCAGTGAGATATTGAGTTGGTACGCTGGCAGTAACCCGGGAGTGCTGACCAATTTATCGCGGATGATGAATCACGGACGTTTAGCCGGTAGCGGTAAGATGGTCATTCTCCCCGTCGATCAAGGGTTCGAGCACGGCCCTGCTCGTAGTTTTGCAAAAAACCCAGATGGTTTTGACCCTCGGTATCACGCTCAGCTCGCGATAGATGCGGGTTGTTCTGCATATGCGGCGCCCCTTGGCTTTCTGGAGGCGGTTGCTTCTACAGTCGCGGGACAAGTGCCCCTCATTCTGAAGATGAACAATAACGAATCTCTTTATAAGTCCGCCGATCCATGTTCATCGGTCACCTCTACGGTTGAAGATGCCCTTCGCTTGGGTTGTACTGCAGTAGGTTTTACGGTGTACCCAGGATCGGCACACAAGAACACGCTGTATGAACAGATTCGCGAGCTCTCTAGCGAGGCTCGTGCGGTGGGGCTGCCCACGGTCCTTTGGTGTTATCCTCGAGGCGAGCAGCTAGAAAAGAAAGATGAAACGGCGGTTGATGTCGTGGCATATGCCGCTCAGATTGGATGCCAATTGGGGGCCCATATTGTTAAGGTTAAGCCTCCCACTGCGCATGTTGCTATGAAGGAAGCGCGAAAAGTATTTGAAAGCGAAGGTATACCTATCGCCACATTGGAGGATCGAGTGCGTCATGTGGTGCGATCCGCTTTCGGCGGCCGCAGAATTGTTATCTTTTCTGGCGGAGCCGCGAAGGGAACTGAGGATGTATTGAAAGAGGTCCGCGGCATCGCCGGCGGTGGTGGCTTCGGCAGCATTATGGGAAGAAATGCATTTCAGCGGCCTAATGCAGAAGCGATTGCCTTGCTACACTCCGTCATGGATATCTTTGCTGAAGTATGACTGAGCTTCGACCTATCTCTATGGCCACCAAAGTCCGCATTGACCCGCAGGTGGCATGGCGTGACCTCGACGGGCACGTCTTTGCGGTGACGCCCGACAATCGGCAACATGAACTAGCTGGTGGGGTGGAATCCCTCGTTTGGCATTGCCTCGAAGATGCGGCGAGTTCCGTGGAGGACCTAACCCGTCGTGTCACGGAGTCATTCGACGTACAGGCAGAGGTTGCGGGCAGTGACCTGCTTGAATTCGTTACTGGCTGTCTGGACGCAAAATTATTTCAAATCGTTGAGTAGTTTACGCATCAATACGTCGATTTCTTGAGTGCGCACGTGTGGCTCGTTAGAACCAAAACTTCGAGTACTGCACAAAATTTGCAAGCTCGATGTAACTGATGCTTCAGTTGTTGCGGAGGAAGCCGATTCGTAATCTGGGCCGAGAGACTCAGGGGTTCGAGACTCGGCCTAGATTGTGGATGTAATGCAAGCGAGTTTTCGGTCCTCCTGGCACTTTCAAGTTGCCAGCGATCGGATTGTCGTGAGTAAGCAACTAAGCGCTTAGCCCCTGGTACCGGGGTATTTTGATAGAAGCTGTTCTTGGCTCACTTCGTACATTTGGCCAGGAACATGTCGGAGGAAACGCGATGAAGCGTACGTTTTTGTGGTTGCCCTTTTGCGTGACGATGATTCTACAGGGCTGCCCAGACGATGACCCCGCCCCAATACCCACCGATGATGTGGTTGAGGATACCGATGATGGGGATACTTCCGATCGCGATGCAGACGAGGATGCCCAGGGGGATGACGATGCATCTACAGAAGACATAGCTGATGGGCTCACCATTTCGTGTTTGATCGGGATTGAAAGCGGTTTACAGCCGCTGGCTGATTTCACTCTTGGCGATGAAGACGAACCAGAAAGCTATCGTCAGTCCCCTGGATTCCAGGTGGATTTCCGAGCCAGCTCTGACAATGTTCCGACGGGCAGTGCAGTGGAGCTGAGCGTCTCCGGCACTGTGCTTCAAAGCCTTGGTGTCGACTCAGCAGGCGAGGTGAGCTTCGACAACGTCACGCTTCCACCGGGTGCGGCCCAAGTCGAACTCGCAATAACACGCGGGGAAGAGACTGCGACATGCACCGCCACGGTCACGGTACAAACAGGCCTTTGCGATGTGGAACTCCTACCTGTGGCCGACACATGTTTGACTGGTGAAGGTGAGAGCTCGACGACTCAAACCTTCACGGTGAATAACCCAAATGAACTTTGTGACCGCGCCATCGTCGTCTACCGGGTAAACGGCAATGAGCAGTCCAGTGATCCGGTATCGTTAGTGGATGGTACCGCGGAGATTACGGTCGAATTATTTTCGGGACTCGTGGATGCGGAAACCGTTGAGGTAAAGGCGCAAGTATCGTCATCTGAATTTGGCTCGCTTACGGCGGAAACCGAATTCGTCAGCTATGAAGTTGATAGTGCTCCACCAACACCGACGATTACGTCGCTCTTGACTGGTGCGCAACTTGGCTTGGCAGCCGATGTAGATGCCGACTTATCCAATGGGGTACAAGTCCAGCTGCAAGGCACGGTTGGAACCGCTGATGTATCGTCGATTTCAGTAACCACTGTCTCAGGTCAAGTCATCACCCCAATAGTCAACGGCGATACCTGGGTTGCTGAGCTGAATTTCCCGGCTGACGTGAGCGGTGACACGGTACAGGTCATTGTAAGCGACGCATGCGGTAATGAGGGTCAAGCTGAGGTGACCGATGTCGGTGTATCGACCTTAGAATCGGTGTTGGAAATTGTGAGTCCGACCTCGGGGACGCTGCTGGCAGCTAGCGACTCAGACCCGCTCACAGATACGATTTACGAAACGGACTTTTTGGTTCAGGCGACCTCTCTTAGTGTTCCGACCACACTTGACGTACGGTGCTCACCAGATTTCGACCAGATTGCACCGACTCTTGTTGGCACCCTGGATATTTCTGCAGTCGCTTCTGACGACATCTACACCATCGCAAACGTTGCTATCGATACAACTGGTGGTCTGAACACGTGGCAATGCCGCATTCTAGATGCCGGAATCAACCCCACGCAATCGCCTATTGTGGACCTCATCATTGGCTTACCCGCTCCAAGCGTGGAGATCACCAGTCCATCTAGTGATGTGACAAATAGTATTACTGTTGCGCTCGGTGGTGTTGCGGCGAACCTCGATGGGCAAAAAGGCTCTATCGCCATAGTAGACTCGACATCCCAATTGGTGTTCGAAGGCGTGGTGACGAGTGAAGCCGTAGTAAGCGGGGGCTTCAGCTTCACGACGTTCCTCACTGAAGACGGTACCTCGACAGCGGCAGCACTTCCGGATGGCCAATATACGTTGCAATTATCCATAGTGGACCAGTTTGGTAATGATGCCTGTGCCGTTGAGAGCAGTGTATGTTCGCGAACCCTTCGCCTCGATACAGTGGCACCTGTGGTGTCGTTGCAGGCTCCTGCCGCAGGCGCTTTAGACCCGCTTACTACGCCAGATACTGGGGCTTCTCCAGGGTATCAGACGTCAGTGACTGTTGGTGTCAATGATGCCGGGTTTGAGGCGGGAACAGAGGTGTGCCTGACGATTGGTGGTGTCGAAGCATGTCTCGTGGTCCAAGACACGGAGACCACCGTAAATTTCACTGACATTACACTGCAGCCTGGCGATAACACGCTACAGCTGACCGCCACGGATACGGCGGGAAATGCAGCAGCCACTGTTACGGAAGTCATTAATTTGATGAGCGATGCTCCCATCGTTAGTTTCGTCTCGCCTGCGTCCAGTACTAGCACCTCCAGTCCGCAGATTACGTTGGTAGTTTCTGTCACGACGATCGACAACGTCTCTTTGTCGAACGCCAATGTCATTGCGCGTATTGGCGGCGTCGCCACGAATGATGTGCCAGTCTATGACTCAGTCGCCGGAACATACACGTTTAGTGACCTGGCACTCCCAGGCTTTGGAGTGTTCGACATACTGGTTGAAGCATCTGTCGCAGGAGGTTCGGTGGGAGCAACCTCTACTCTTCAGGTCAACGTCAAGGATGGTCCCCCCACGCTCTCATTTACCGGTCTCGGTAGTTCTCCTTCGACGCTCAATTTAAGTTCTTCGCAATGTCAGCCAGGACAGAGCGACTGTGTGCTGACCATTACATGCGACAGTACCAATCTCGATGATGGGTCGACGGCTTCCCTCTCTTGGCAGTGTGGGGGGGCAGGGTTACAGCAAGCGTCTACGACTGTCTCTGCGGACACTGCGGTGTTTACGGATGTCGCGCTGATCAACAATACAACGTGTACCTTGAGTTGCGATGCGACGGACCTCGGTACGGGGCAGGATGCGAGTAGTGCGCCCTTTCAGGTACAGATCGATCGGACCGCGCCAGTCGTAGGTCCGTACCTGAAACCGGAGAACAATAGTCTCATTTTTGTCGACGACGAATCGGCAGCTGATGGCTTTCAATATTCCCCACAGCTACGTATCCAGGGGGTTGAGGCGGGGCAAATCGTCTTTCTGGACATTACGTCGGATGAGGGTTCAGTACAGCTACAACAGACGGTTTCCAGTACCGTGGCTGACGATGCATTTGCGACGGTGTTCTTTGGTCAATCGACCCTTCCACAAGGCACCGCTACGTTCACTGCTACTGTAAGTGACGCCGCCGGCAACGCATCTGCGGCGGCAGTGAAGACCGTTAGCGTACAATCCGAGGCTCCACTCGTCCGAATCTCTCAACCGAGCTACTTAGCGCCTCTTGCGTGCACAGCTGATTCCGATTGCGGCACTGGATTGTGTGTTGCAGGTGCAAGCGGTGATATTTGTGCGACGGCCTGGGGTATCGCTTCGAATCGAGTAGTGCTCGTGAAGACCCAGAATATACCAGGGCTCACGTTGAATCAGGCGCGTATCTGTTCAAATAACCCAGTGTATCTTGGCAACAGTGAGTGTGTGACATCGGGCACAGGATTTCATGAAGTCAAAGTCGTTCCCCTCATCAATGACCAGGCCGCAATCGATTTGGCGAATCTTGCGGAAGGAACGCACACCTTGGTGGCTGAAGCGCAGCTAAACGATTCGGCGACGTTATGGGCGACAAGCATGGACGCGAGTACCGAAGCGGACCGTATGCGGTCGGTGAGTGTCGACATTACGGCGCCTACAGTTACTGGTTTTGATGCGCCGAACAATGCGGATCCGACAGACTGCTTGTCGGCAGATGAGAGTACGTCGGGAGGATTCGACTTTGTGGCCACTTGTAACGAGACAGGGGCCTTCAATGTAAATGCCAATAGCCTCGTGGTGGCGACCTCCGCTGCCGTCGCTGGATTTGAAACGAGCTTCCAGAATGTCTCGTTGTCGGACGCTGTCGGCTTAGACTTAGCTGCTACCTGTGAGGATCGACACGGCAATATTTCGAATGCGGCGACCCTCGTATTGGATGTCGATACGGTAGCACCTGTCATTACCATTACGGCTCCGGCAACCTCCCCCATTGTTGGCGGCGATAGCTTGGATGTGGCGGTGGCATCGGATGCGTTGGATCAGGATGTAACGCTCAATAGCAGCCTGACGGGTACTGTAGGACCCGTGACGGTGGGCCAAGATGGCTTGGCACTCTTCGATGATGCTACTTACGGCGTATTGACCGATGGCACGCATATCTTGACCGCGTCCGTTTCCGATGAATGCGGCAATGCAGCGCAAACCACGTCAGGGGCGATCTTAGTCGACACTACGGCTCCGGCGGTTTCGTTATTGTCGCCTGTGAATGGGGTATCCTTGGCCGATACGGATGACGCGTCTTCAGCCGGCGGATTTCAAATTGCGGTGGACTTTGGTACCACTGGGGATGCCTCGCAGTGGGTGATACGATACCAGCCGGATTGCGCCAGCGACTTCACTGGCTGCCAGCCAATTCAGAACGTGGCCGCTGGTAGCATCACGAATGCTGGCGGAGCAGAGCCCACCGTCCTTGTGACATTGCCGATTGCCAAAACGCCAGATTACGGAGTTGTTACTGTGTCCGTGATGGACGCAGTCGGCAACATGGCCAGTGCGACGAGCAATATATCTGTGACGCTGGATGCTTGCTCGTTGTCTTTTGCCGGCTTACCCGCGGGGCCGGTAGGAAATTCTACCTGCGCGACGCCGAATGCAGACTGCGCATCGACTGATTTGACCTTCACGGTGCAGCTGGTTGGCGCGTGTGCAGGCGCCAGCTCAGTCGACCTGTATGAGGGAGGAGCACTCGTAGCACAGGCGCCAGTCGCTAGCACCTCTGCAACATTCGCCCGTACTTACGTGCACAACACTGACACTACCCTAGAAGCGCGTGTCCCCGCAGGCGCTGTACCTGGTGGGGAAATATCGACGGGGCAACGAACGTTGCAAGTCGACCTTGTCGCTCCGTCCGTAGATTTTGTTGCGGCGGACGTGAATGGCTTTACCACCCCGACCAGCGGTTCGACTGTTAGCTACTCTGGTCCGGATGACCAAAGTAATTCCAGTGGCCTCCAGATAAATCTCGCCGTCGATATAAGCGATGATGGCGTGGGTGGTGGAAGCATCGCGAGTCTGACCGCAGGCGGCAGCAGCGTTACGAGTACACCGACCGTACCGTTACTGCTCTCAGGTGCTGCTCTTGCTCTTGATTTCACGAATGTAACGCTGCCTGAGGCAAGTGATAGTCAAGTTGAAATCACGGTACAGGACGCCGCTGGAAATCTTGCCACCGATACATT
This sequence comes from Pseudomonadota bacterium, assembly GCA_002863065.1. Lineage (GTDB taxonomy): Bacteria > Myxococcota_A > UBA9042. The sequence goes on along the minus strand of PKDL01000498.1, from coordinate 2,179 downwards.
TACTTATTCGGCAGATATTACTGCCCCTGCGCCAGTGACCGTCGCCATAGATAGCGAGAACCGCCGGCGCCCCGCAGTGACCCTTTCTTGGGACTCACCTTCTGATGCATTGGAGGTAGACGTTCGTTACTCCTTGGCTCCAATTACGGACCTGAACGTTGAGAGTGCATGCTCAGCGGCTTCTATTCCCGGTGCGTCTGCGTACCCCACTCCATCCGGTGGTACGGACACATACACGATTACTGGACCAGATAGTCGCCCAGCGTCGGACCCATGCCACTTTGTCATGCGCACAGACGCAGTGCCGTATTATTTTGCCGTACGGGTGAGGGATGCTGCAGGGAACTGGAGCACTGCAGATGCCTCCAGTGTCGTATCATCGACCAATCTGTCGCTACGATTCACGCAAATACAAGTGGACGATTCCCAGTACAATGCGAGCCATGATAATGACTACGACAAGCGGATCTCTCCGATTGGCGATATCAACAATGATGGGTTCGCTGACTTTGCCCTTGGTGGGAATACCAGCTATGGAAACTGTATCTTCTATGGATCAGACCAAGCATCGGTCCCAAGCATTACGGCGACTCCAGATTTCACCACATCGCTTAGCGGTTCTGGATGGCAGTGCTTATTTGATAACGATGGATTTGGGACGCCGGTAGAATTACGGGCTGGTCACATTGCACAGAATATCGGGGATGTGAACGGGGACGGGCTGCAGGACCTCGGCGTTCCATTTGGTAAAAACAACATCACGCCAACTCGATCTATTCGAATCTATTTCGGTGTGTCTGGCGGCCAGATATCTCCGCTGCCCGACGTGATTGTCGGTGGACACGCCCCATTTGAAAGCACAACCACGACTCGTTTCGCGGGTGGGGGAGACTTCAATAACGATGGTGTGGACGACCTGATTTTTGGTAGCCGGCGCAACGGCAACGGCGAAGCGTATGTACTACCTGGCTCGTCAGCCTTCACATCAGGCCTAAGCATTGACCTGTCGGCACAAGCCGATCTCGATACCTGGAACGTCCAGATCTTTGAGATGCCGCTGGCTGTGACCACTCCTCGTTTTGGCGCACAGGTTGGATTTGTCGGTGATATTCTCGGAGATGACGGCTACGACGACATTATTGTTATGGCGGAAAACCCAACTGAGAACACCCAAGCGGTGATTTTTAAGGGACGCGATACTCTAGCGAGCGGAGTGTTCGATGTTTCGTACACCCACGACGGTACGGGGGCCGAGGATGGTACATCTGTGCAATTACTACCGGAGAGCGGAGCGAAGAATAATTTTGGGGCGAGTAATAATATCCTCGGTCAAGATATGACCGGAGACGGCGTACCGGATGTAGTAATCGCCCATGCGAAGTCTGACTCCAATAACCTACGGTTTTATGTATTCGACGGGGCAACTATACAAGCATCAGAAGGAGGCACCCTCACGGTAAGCCCAGACTATTCACAGTCGTTTGGAGATGGGATGTATGCGTCACCGGTTGGTTCTGGGTTTGTGTTGCAGGGCCCGTTCGTGAATGTAGGAAACCTCGGAAACATAGCGGACTCGAGCGATAGCGTGTTTACTGCGGTCGCATACGCACGGCAGGATGAAACAGGCGCTTCAAAAGTATATATCCGCTATAATCTCGACCGTGGAACGGACGAACCTCGGGGTAGTTTCTCGCGGGTAGACCTGTCTTTCACCGACCCCTTTGACGCGGCTAACCAATCCTTTGTCGATCGCGACGTGACTGGGATAGGCGACTTCAATGGAGATGGTCTAGAGGACTTCGTTATCAGCACAACGACAGGATACGCTGTGCTTGCATACTAGTGTCCTCACTCCATGCTACTGTTGACGATAGTGTGGGTTTAGAATTGAACGAGGAGCAGTTTTGAAACGAATTAAAGTAGAGAAAGCGAAGGAGACTCAGGCTGTAAAGGCGACTCGCCAGCGTTACCGTAAGCCGATCCTCCGTTCGACCCAGGCATTTGAGCGCATGGCTTTATTGTCTTGCGGTGCCGATTCGACGCAACCTGAGGAGTGCGACGAACTGTGAACCGCGTCGACGCCAGCACGGCGTCGATACGTATCGGCCCCGTTGTCGTTCAGTGTGAAGGGGATGCGCGGGCTTTAGACTGGCTATGGCCACAGCATTCTGCCTTTAGC
>PKDL01000167.1 GCA_002863065.1 Pseudomonadota bacterium | reverse complement strand
TGCACCGACGTTGTCCTCTTCGAGGTTGAGGACCATGCCCTTCACGCCGTGCGGGAAGTCTAGCAGCTCGCCGACCATCGCCTTGTCGAGGCCATGTACACGGGCAATACCATCGCCGACAGTAAGGACCGAACCGGTCTCCTGGACGTCGACCTCTTTGCCGTAGTTTTCAATTTCGGATTGGATAATCCGACTTATCTCTGCGACGTTGATGCTCATCGTCTACCCCTACTGCACCGCTTCAAGAAGCAATGATTTCATGTTGTTAAGGGCTGTACGTATACTTCCGTCCAGCACAATATTTCCCATCCGAGTAACCACGCCACCGACGATGTTCTCGTCAACTTTCGACTCGATTACCACCTGTTTGCCGGTAGCCTTTTCGAGCGCGGTCTTTATTTTGGACATATCCATTGGATTAAGTGGCTTCGCCGTTGTGACGGTGGCTCTGATTCGGCCCGCAATTTCATCAAGCCGCTCATTGAAGTCCGAGAGTATGCCTTCAATTTCACCCAGCCGTCCTTGGTCGTTTAGGTAGGAAAGGAGGTTGCGGGTGAGCGGCCGAAGCAGAAGGCTCTGCCCGATGGATTCCAAGACCTTCGCCTTCGTAGCACGGCCCACTTTCGGATCCACAAGTGCGGCCGGCACTTGAGGATTTTCCTCTAAGGCGTCGACAATCTTTTTGAGATCACGCGCTACGTGCTCGTGGCTTTTATCCTTGTCGCACAGGCCAACTAGCGCCTTACTGTACCGCTTGGCGATCTTTGAGGAGCTCATAACTGTCCCACCTCCGAGTCTAAGGAGGCAATATATTCGGTCACATGACGCCGCCGCACTTTGTCATCGACCTTCGTGGCGAGGATACCTTCAGCCATCTCGACCGACAGCTCCACCATCCGAAGGCCTAGCTCATGTTCCAATCGCCGGGATGCTTGTGCAATTCGAGTCTCAGCGTCTCGCGCCATTCGTTCTGCAGTAGCGTTTGCTTCTTCTAAAATACGGGCACGTTCGTTTTCCGCCGACTGGCGGGCTTCCGCCATGACGCGTGCAACTTCCTCTTCTAGGCTAGCCAGACGCGTACTGTAGTCCGCCAGTCGCGCTTCTGCTTCTTGGCGCAGCTTCTGAGCTTCCGAGATTTCAGAGGTCAGGGTTTCTCGGCGTTGAGCGATGAAACCCGCCACAGGCTTCCGCAAGAAGAAGACGAGGATACCAACGAACACGAGGAAGTCGATGAGGTAGAAGCCCTCAATGCTAAGCGATGGACCGTGTCCACCGCCGGCGAGTAGGGTGGCCATCATGCAGCACCTCCAACAATGCGCTCGACGATGTGCTCCGCGGTCTTTTTCGCTTCTTCTTCAAGTTGCGCAGATGCGGCTTCGTAGACTTGCTGGATGCCAGCGAGTCCTTTTTCAACTGTCGCCTGAGACGTTGCTTTTTGAGCGTCGATAAGCTCGCGCTCTTTCTGCGATGCCGCGGCGCGGATACTCTTGCTCTCTTCTAGGGCAGACCGTCTAGCTGCCGCTATACGCTCTTCGTATTCCGCAATCTTCTCTTCTGCTTCTTTGACGGATACGCGTGCTTCCTCGCGTGCTCCATCGGTGAGTGAATGTCGACGCTCAAATACCGATAGCATGGGCTGGATGAGAATCTTGTTGAATAGGTAGAAGAACAAGAGGAATACCGCAAGCTGGACGACGATGCTCGAGTCCAGGTCCACGACGGCGGCTATTGGCATCTGGGCAGTGGTTGCGGCTGTGAGCAGACTCATGGGGTCGCGTCCTCAACTTAGGTTGTTCGAAGCGCCGTTTCGCAGCGCACCTGCAAATGGGTCATAGGGAGCCAGGTACGTGCTTTTCGCGTCGTCCCAGATTTTTACGGCCCGTATTGCAGGCCCGCTCTAACACCGGCGTGTATGCGTGTCAATACAGTCGAGCTCAGTAGGCGCATGTGGCCGCAGAATTGGGCATACGTCGCAAGTTCTGATGCGACCGAAAGACTCCAGAAACCGCCTAAATTATCTTTAGGTCACGACCACCAAAAGATTTCGCTCAGGTAATGAAGCCTAACTACCGATATTTTGGAATACGTGAGTTCACTGGCCTGCATCAGTCCAAGGAATGAGCGCTTTCGATAGCATGTAAGGCGCTCAGTGGATGTACCGCTGGGGCCTGGGGAGAAATCATGAAAATTCATATGCTCGATGTCGCGTTGATGGCAACCATGTTTGGAAGCATTGTTCTGAGCCTCGCGCTAGTAATGCAGGCCAGCTAGCAGCACCTAGTCGTCCAGGCGATGCAGCCGCTGCAATTCGTCTGACTCGATCACGCGATTATGGTAGTCGTCACTCAACGCCGCCGCTACAAGTGCACGCGCCAGCTCAAGGCCCGTTTGTGACCGGTATGTGGATGCCCATTTTTTGGCACCAAACGCCGAAGCAACGGACACAGCGCTATTCATGAACCGAGCCCCCAAGGACTCGAGTGGACGTGATTCTTCGCGGTTTCCCGTGATGAAACTAGGCCGGGCCGAAACCCACGACAGACCAGATTTTTTCAGTTCTCGCTCGATTTTATAGCGAGCACGCAAATAACTGTTGCGCGGTTCGCTGGTACCAATGCCCGTGCAAGACAGGTAAATGAACTTGGGCTGACTCTGACACATAGCCGCAGCATGAAGCAGCATTGAGCTGAGCCCGTAGTCAATAGTGTCGTATATGTCCCCCTTCACATTATCCTTGCGAGCCCGCGCGCGTGTTGTTCCGATAAGGCAAAACACGACCTGCGGTCTCTCCGCATCCATAACTGCACTCAGCTCAGCAGCATTCCATGGACAGCTGATAATACGTGCTCCAAGCGCCTCGAAGTCTCTGGTATCTTCGATGGCCCGAGTTGACTCGGGACGGATATGCGCAAGCGTCGTGACCCCACGACGTCGCAATAATGCGACTACTGACCTACCGGTGTAGCCAGTAGCTCCAGTCACAAAAGCAGTCACTTCAGAGGTTGTATCGCGGTCCATCTAATGTCCTCACAGTTTTTTTGCACTGCTGCATCGATACGGGTCTATGTTGCAAAGTCGTCGTGGATTCTCATCAGAAAACTTGCACTACCAGAAGTCTATATGGGTCCATGGTCTTCGCCTATGCCACGAAGGAGCAAATCATAAATGAATTGGATGCTTGCCGTTCCTGTACTTGTCGGCGCTATGACTGTGCTTCAAGGAGGACTCAACAAACACCTCGGTAGTTCCATGGGATTAGCTGCCGCGGTACTTCTCACCTGCCTCGTCACCACAGTCATTGGATTAGCACTGTATGCTTGGGTTCGAGTAAGCCCATCGATCGCGCCTGACTTTCTCCAGGGCGAATTCAACTGGCAAGCCTTTCGTTGGTGGATGGTTTGTCCCGGACTGTTTGGTTTCGGCATCGTCATTGGTATCCCGTGGGCTATCCCGGAACTTGGGGCAGCAAAGGTTTTTGTGGGTATCGTCGCAGCGCAACTGGTGGGTAGCCTGGTTTGGGATGCATTCGTCGAACATAATTCTCCGTCCACGATGCGGCTTCTAGGAGCAGCTATCACACTTCTAGGCGCTGTAATTGCCAGCTGGGAATGACTACTGCTCTCTAAGAGTCAGAAAGACGCACGACGATTGATATGCCCTACGACCGATCGCCATGTGCGCGTTGTGCGTTCACGTGGAGCCGCTCAACGTCACGTTAACCATTAGACTTAGACAGCTGACTCGCCGAGTGTGTAATGATTTCAGATGCGTCAGTAAAAACGACCGTTTACACAGTGTTCACTTCCGGCAGGTTATCCACCGATAGTGCTGCCACATAAAACGTACCTGCGTCGCTCCCTTCCTTGATGTATGAGACCCAACGCTCCACGAGTGTCCACTGGGTTGCACTCCGTAACCAATCAGCCATGCGGCACAAACGATGACCGAAAAGAGCTGCGGTACCGTATACCGATTGATTACTTCGGCTTGGGCGGATTTTCGAAGGCTTTCACACTCGTAATCCACCGGGACATTGCTCGCTCTGAAAAGATACGATTGGCTGCAGTCCGGTTCCCCCGCTTAAACTCACAGAAGCCAATCGCATACCGTGCTGCTAGGCGGTTTCGGTGATTAGGGTTGTCGGTGATCCATGCCTTCAGTTGACCAATCGTCCCAGCGTAATGCACCTTTCCAATGCTACGAAAGATCGTTTTCAGTTGCCGACAGGCATCATCAGCACATGTAATCGATACGACATCAACCGATGTCCGGGCGGGGCGATGTGGTTGGGCTGGCTCCGATTCCGTCTTCTCATTGGAATCAGCAGCAGGCACATGAACCTTGAGTGGCGACGTCGTCGGCTGAATATCAATAACCCGGGTTTTCCGATATTTCCTCTCGCGAACTCGGCGATTCACTGTCTTCTTCGAATGTTGTTTCTGAGGTTCATTTCGTGCTGGAGCGTTCATCGTCGTAGAAGCATCAGAGACTATCGCATCCACCTGCTCGCTCTTGCTACTCACTACCGACGTCGATAGCTCCCTATCACGCAACGGCGTCGGTTCTTGTACGACCTCAACCACGGTTTTCACACTACGTTTCATACCTTCACTCAGCTCTGTTTTGCCCTGAGGAGAAGTCACCTCGATCTTACCGTGTATGACCTGAATTTCGACAGCTTTGTCCAGACGGATGACATCGAACTCCGTGCCCACTACGGTAATAAACACGGTATTTACGACCACTTGGAATCGGTGACCCTTCGCGCGAGGAGACACGCGAAATCGAGCTTGCCCAGCATGAAGTACGACAGCTGACGTCGTATCGGACGGTATCTCTGTACGAATTTTTGCGCCGGGGCTGAGTGTGATTTCCGCCTCCCGGAAACGGACGGTCTGTGCAGTCTGCGCATGCACTACATCACCGGCCTCCAAACTGCGAAATACCGTAGGAATAGGAGCATCGGGCGTAATATTCGATTTATCTAGGAAGTTCGCCCCATAAAGAGACGTACCTACATACACCCCAAGCATAATAGCACCGCACGCGGCCGCCCAAACTAGCACACGCGCCGGATGCCAAATGTTAGGCTGAGTGGCTTGCCCTGCAATAGACGCTGCAATTTGGGTATCGAGCGTACTCCAAGTGACTCGGTCAAGGTCCGTGTCACTTAGTTTCACTGATCTCCAAATCTCTCGTACCAGTCGTGCCTCTTCTACTTGCCGCCGAAGTTCGGAATCTTCCTGAATATGCATCTCAAAATCATGGCATGCTTCGGGTGACAGAAGCCCATCGAGGTAGTCCTGGATGTGGATTTTATTATCCCCGGCCATGGTACCCCTCAAGTAATCCAGCTCGACGGAGACGTATGGTCAACTCACGACGTGCGGCATGCAGTCGAGACCGCACTGTATTCACCGGGATTGAACACACCTCGGCTACATCCTCGAGAGCTAGGCCGTCGAGTTCATGCAGCACAAAAACGGTTCGCTTCTTATCGCTGAGTGTGTCTAGTAATTCATACAGACGCTTCATCACTTCGCGCTCATCATACTGGCCACGCACATCATTACCTGCGCGCTCAAACTCGCTGTTATCACTGGTGAACCGAAGAAACACGCGACGGCGTTTTCGCTTACGAATGTACTGCAAGGACACGTTGACGCTGATGCGGTAAATCCAGGTAGAAAGTTTTGATTGCCCCTTATACCGCGGAAGGCTGCGGTGGATTTGGAGAAATATCGTTTGCACGATGTCGTCGATCTCATCGCAGTAACCCACAATGTGATGCACTGTGCCGTATACCCGTCTCTTGTGCTGGGCATATAGGCTAGCAAAGTCAATATCGCCAGCCTGAGCTATTCGCCGTTCAGCAGTGCCCTGCTCTACCTTCAGGCTGTGCTTCGCTTCATGACTATCTACGAGCTTCAACGCCACTGCTTCCAAAGTCACCTCGCATCTGACAAAACAACTCGACCTATTGGTTGTATTGATAGACGCGCTTGATCAAAGTTTGAATACCGTATCTTGAGGGATTGAATAAGTTATATAAATGTCGTCAGCATGCCGATAGCTTCAAGACGCCAGCGGAACCTCATGATAATGACCTGGAAATCATGCGTAATACCACTAGTTCAATTCTGATTCTTTTCGTCACCGCGGTCCTAGTGGGCGTGCTGGTAGGCGCCGTGATGGCCGCCGTCGGGTCAGTAGTCTATCTCGTACTTATCTTCCCAATTGCCTCCGGCCTAGCCGCAGGAAATGTTGTTGGGCGAATGGCCCGTACACTCCATGTACGCCAGTCTCAAATAGTGCGGGCTATGGGCGCGTTAAGCGGACTCGTTACCATGATAGTGCTCCTGACAGCAACGTGGTCAATCGATCGTTCAGAGCTCGTCATGGAGGTGACCACACGATTAGGCGGCAGTGATGCAATGGTCACACGCACCCTCGAATTATGGAACCGTGACGCCACTGGAGGGGCACCCATTATTGTGGCTCCAGTAATGTACAGATTGCATAGCGGACTAGAACTATTCGAAGCACAGCGACTCAACCTCGGGTTGGGTTTCAACTTGGCAATACTCCTCTTGGAAGGTGCACTAGCTGCCCTTGGTGCCTGGCGTTTTGCAAGCGAACTCGTCAGTGATCCATATTGCGAACGATGTTGCTCCTGGACATCGCGACGCATCGTAGGGACAGCCACTCTAGGAGCGGTTCCAACGATAAAAAGCGAACTAAAAATGGAACAATGGCACCGATTAGGCCGAAGAATAGGCGCCCCTACATTAGGCGCACCGGTCACGCTAAACTGCTTCATGTGTGACACATGTGAAAGCATGTCCGTACTATTCGAACTCGATGTACAGGAATCAGGTAAGCGCTTTAGCACCGTGATGAAAAAGCCAGCATCGTACAGTGCACTGCAGGATATATGGGACTCACAGGACATGGCTCGAGGGAAAATATGACCGCTAATGAGGACTCAAATACCGTCCACGGCAATGAAAGTTCGGCCACACTCGACCAATCTTTGATCATGTCATTGAGATGCCCTCAAACCGGGCAAAACCTACGGATGATGACTGCGGACGAGCTGCTTTCAATCAATGGCGCTCTCATACGCAACAATCTGAAGTCCGAGAATAACGAACCGCCGCAGTCGAAACCCTTCAGTGAAGGTCTGGCGACGCATGACGGCCGATGGGCCTATCCTATCGAAGACGGAATCGCCGTTTTACTATCAGAACGAGCCCTACCGGTAGCGCTAAATGAAACCGAGGCGACTGACAGCTAGGGTCGAACGCATTCGACCCGCCGATGAAGATAACGACGCCAGCTACGATGTCGTGTGCCACGATCAACGCCAAGTATGGTCTTAAGAGCTGTTCGTGCTACCACCGCCGTACTGCCATCGGTTAGAAATGGCAGAATGGCGAGAGTATCGCCGGCAGTACCAATCATAGATAACGCTTCTAGGCTACGTAAGCGTACCGTAGCGTCCGCATGGTCGAGCAATGAGACGAGACCATTATGGGCTAGTCGGTCCCCGCGGCTCACCGATGCAGAAATTACAGCCAAAACCACTCAAACGTCTTGAGAGTGAAGTGCTCGACGAATGAGCGCCGATATTTCCCCACCTGGCAGGTCACCTAGGGACGTTATTAAAGACTCCTTATCGCCACCATGGAGGCCAGAGAACAGCAGACGTGCAAGTTGCGTACGAACCGCCTCTGGCGACTGGCTCAGGACGGTGAACGTCGCATCAAAGTCCCCAACACCATCGAGTAGTGCCTGAACCTGATGCTTCACGTCGTCAATAACCTGCGTAGTCGTGGGTGGCGATTCCTCGGAATGCATCTGTGAGGTCGGTTGACTATCTACTCGTTCAACAACGTCTAAGGGCGCAGACAACGTCGGGTAATCTGGCGTCTCGAGGGATATGGCCACCGCCACTGAGATGTCAAGCAGTCCCACCAACATCGTCATCATCCAGAAGACCGGTGCCCGATACAATGGCTGTGATGTTAACGTTGCCGGCATGATCGAATCCGCGAGCTCGTCGGCGTCTGCATGCGACAATGTCCCTCTGTCGGTTAGTCCTAGACCATATGCCATCACAAAAGCTAGCTCACGGTCCCGAAACGGTCGACCTAGGCGAGCATAAGTAGCCCTCAGTCTCAGGAGCTCCGGGGCGATTCGTTCCCAGGCTAAATGCCCAGCTCCTGTGTTCCCGGCAGCACTGACGTATCCCCGGTGCGCAAACCAACTGGGATCAGCGTACGTTGGAGCCGTGGAGGCATAGGCATCGAAGGCGGCTCGAATTTCCGCTAGGTGAGAGTCATGCTTCGAGTGCTTCATTCGTCCCCCCCAAGTATTCAAAGCTCCCACAACTTGCGGTCAGGGTCTTTCCTAAAGGGTATCACAGGGTTTAGGTAGCACGAGAAAACGGTATACTTTTGAATACCCCGCCAGTTCAAACGCCAACACTGGTAAGGAATGGTGGCGCAGTCTCCAACCCTACTTTAGTTATCCCAGAAGCCCTGAACACGGATTCAAATCGGTAGTGTACCGGCCTATTCAGGCTTTACCGCATCGACGCCGTGTTCACGCAAATACCGGCGCAACTCGTCGTAACCTCCGAGGAGAGCCCCATCGAGAAATATCTGAGGCATCGTAGTGTGCCCGGTACGCCTCTTGAGGTCCAAAACAGCGTCGTGTTGTCCAGTGAGATCGTGAAAGCGGTATGGGATAGTCCTGGCGTCTAGCAGACGCTGAGCGGCGATACAGTATCCGCACCAACGTACGGACCAAAGGTCAATACGTGCTGTAGCGGGTTCAGCTAGCTGGTTCTGAGACGGCACACTGACAGGATGCTAAAAAGCAGAAACAAATGCGTTCCGAACGTAGATGTTCCTGCGGGTCGCTCCGTTTGAACGACACATCCGCTCGCATCCGGTGATTCAGAATAATTCGGTTCATCGATTCCATCAGCCGAGTTGGCAATATCACCGACACCATCGGATGCATCAGCACTCGACTCGCCACCTGTCGTATCCGGACCTGTTACGCTGCCCGAACTGTCCGACTCATCAACGTCGGTAGTGCCATCCGTGCCCACAGTCGCCCCGCCTGATGCATCCGTGATATCGGATGCATCGCCCGCTACAGTGCTACCACCGCCATCGTTCGGAAAACACGCACCCAATTTGGGATTATCGTCAAGCCCCAATGATTTGCATTTAGTTCCAGTCGAGCAGCCAAGTAGGTTCGAGCCGTTACAATCTCTCAGACATAGGGGCTGCATATCGGTATCTGCACAAACGAGCCCAACTTCACACGTGAGTGCACCTCCGCAGGCATCTCCCTCTAGCGCTCCGCCCTCGGGCGCCACACAATAACCGGACACCTTATTCGCCCAAGATGCATAGAACCATTTACACAGCTTACCTGCGCTGCACACATCGGTCCGAACGTCACACCCCTCTTGGCATGTGCCCTGGGTCGCTCCCTGCTCAGTGACCAGGCAAAATAGTCCGGCGACACACACTTCAGCGCCAGCCCCACAAACATCGCCCAGTTGCCCCTGCGCACCAATAGTACATACGCCAGCGGGACACATGCCGTCTCCTGGACAATCGATATCTGTATCGCATTCCTTGGAGCACTTACCGAAATTACATATCGAGCCTTGGCATTCGGTTGGAGATTCACATGCCCCACCAAACCCCGTATTTCCAGACGGAATGCAGTAGCCTAACGCGCACAATACGCCCGTTCCGCATTGTGCATCGGTCGTACACGACTCAGTACATATGCCCTGGCCATCCCCGATGCCAAGGCACTCAAAGGATGCGCAATCCGTTGCAGTAACGCAGGGTTCCCCAATATTTCCTTCGCCAAGGGGGTAACAGACCCCGTCGATTCCCTGACCTACGCATTCCAAACCAGCTGGACAACTCGATGACGATTGAGGATTACAGCTCGTAGTACAGACTGCAGACTGAGGTAATACAAGGCATTGACCGCTCTGACAGGTAGCATGGTCGTAACAGAAGTCACCTAATGGAATATTTCCACCTACCGGGGCGCAATGCTCGTTATCAGGAATACATTGCGGTGACCCTCCTCCGGTGAGCTGATAGCAACCAAAGCCTTCAGGGCAGCCGTTCGTCGTGGAGCAGTTCTGACCACAAAAAGCTCCTTCTGATCCGAAGTTTATACATGCCCCAGCGGCACAATGACTCGACTGAGAACAAGCATCACATGCCTGTCCCTCATTGAAGGTGACGCTAGGATACAAGAAACAGGCAGCCCGTTTATCGTCATCATCCAATGTTTGCTGCTCTTCCGCCTGTCCAGGATACGCCGTAAACCACATAGTTGCGCTGCGGGTACGCGAGTGATCTAACCCGATCGCATGCCCTATTTCATGAGCCACCACAGACTGGATATCAGACAGGTTAGACCCTGGATTGTCGGCCCCGGAAGTCGACCACGTATAATCGACGCCATTGAGGTAGATATCCACCTTCGTAACGCCTCCGCCGAATTGACCGAATTGCCAATTCGTAGTGACACCAGCTGCATCGGCCACGGTCACGTCCCAAGACTCCTCTTCAAAGGCTATGTAAATCCCGCTATTGGGATAGGCGTTCGTCAAACCCTCATAACTGAAGGATACAGTAGAGCACTCGATATTTTCCCAGCTATCAAATGCCTCCTGGATAGCAGTCAACGCCTCCTCATTGCTCACATCACTGGATCCACCAGCAGCGAACCGCCAGGCAATAGAAGACGCATTCCAGACTCTGGGCTCACCATTATTTTTGTAGAGCACAACGTAGGCCGAAGCAGTGCTCGCGACAGCACAAAAAAACAGTATGGATACTGCAATACCAGTCCGCCTCATTCACTGTTCTCTCGAATGATTCGTTGCTGGATCAGATGGGTCAGGCGTGTGCGGTATGGTGTCCAGAAAACAGGCTCGCTGCCCTGTATATCTGGTGTACCCAATGTCTCAGATGCGTCCTGTATGAGATGAGCACCTTCTAGATCGCTGGACACGGTTAGTCCATTTGGCGTTCGTTGTATCCTTACGACCCCTTGAGCCATTCCCACTAGGGTGTGGAACCCACTCTGACACCGCAGAAAAAGAACGACATCATCACCTCTCTGAAAGGAAGTCGTACCGGGTACCGTCATACGAGCCCCATCCATGGTGCCTCCAAGCTGACGTACTACCAACTCGTCACGCGCACTCGGCCGTTGCGTTGATTCAGCTTCTCTTTCATAGTACGCCGTGCGCACGCGAAACACGGTATCTGTATAAATTCGGGTACGGCCACGACTCCACAACGACTTCGATTCGATGACTTGGGCGCGAACAATGCGGTCAGAGGCGACGACGAGGCCCCGGGTGTCGAATGCGCGTACGGTGGTTGCCATGGCCGCAGTGGCGCAGAAGCTAATCCCGACGAGAAAGACTGTACATCTCAGCATTTTCATCACTTCTTAGATGCCCGAAGCTCAACCATTGGCTCATACCGTCCTTCCTTGTATTCTTCGAACGCGGTTTTTAGCTCGAACTGGAGGCTGGAAACAATGCGAGTCTGTCCTTCTCGGATCACAATCGTCTTTGGTTTGTCCTGATGGGTTATCACTAGCGTTGCTCGACCTTCCCGAGTTCCATCGATTTCATCCCATGCGGTGGTTTTGAGAGTAACGAGAACCTGTGTCTCTTTGAGCCAAATCGTATTGAATCCCACGATTTTTTCCCATGAGCCCAGTGCGACTGGACGCCCACGAGATGCGTAGTCAATTTGTGGAATGGGCTTAGCCTTGGCTGCAGGTACTTTTTTCTGAATGACTGTTTGGCTGGGCTTTGTCGTGCCGCAAGACGCCAGTACGAGCACGAACAAAACAGACACCGAATACTGCCAGGTATTCGACAGGAACAAGACGCTAATTTTTGATTTGACTGCCATAGGGCAGAGTATTGCGCGAGTTGGACTCTTTCGAAAAGGGAAGACAGTACCTTCTACACTTGCGCAATTGATTTTGCTGACAAGTTGGTAACTGCTCGGGGTGGGGCGTATCCTGACATGCGCCACAACATCGAGACTATAGGGAGAGTCGTCCGGTTGAAGAGCCTACGCAACGTTCTGGTACCACTACGCTTCGCAGGCAAGCTCGATGCCATAGCAGCTCGTGAGCTCTCAGTCTCCGTGGACGATATTCGCTCTGTGCGTGTGACACGCCGGTCAATCGATGCACGGGGCAAGGCGCCTAAACTCGTACTTACTATGGATGTTGCCCTCTATAGCGACGATGACCTGCCGCCTCTAGACCTAGCAAGCCAACTGGACCGACCCGCGATTGCTGAACCAAAGAAAAAGGTCGTAATCGTCGGCACTGGGCCAGCAGGTCTATTCGCGGCACTACGCTGTACAGACCTGGGTATGCCCTGTGTGATTATCGACCGAGGAGGCCAACTCGACAATCGGCATAAGAAAGCTCGGCGGCTGCGTGCAGACCGTGTACTGGATTCGGAATCGAACCTTTGTTTTGGCGAAGGGGGCGCAGGCACATATTCCGACGGGAAGCTCTACACCCGGAAGCGCAGCCCATTGGTCCGAGAAGTGTATCGCCGACTAGTGGAGTTTGGAGCATCACAGGACATATTGGTAGATGCCCATCCTCACGTCGGAACAAACCGCCTCATTCCCATCATGGCAAAGATGCGTGACCACCTCATTTCCCAAGGTTGCGACTTCCGCTTCGATACTCGGATGGACGACCTATGGGTCGAGGACGGCGCGATCCGCGGTATTCAGACATCGACTGGCGACATTGCTGCGGACGCACTGGTTTTGGCCACCGGCCACTCCGCTCGTGATACCTATGCCATGTTAGCCGCATATGGTGTACCAATGGAAAGCAAACCATTTGCCATTGGTGCCCGTGTCGAGCATCCACAACACCTGATTGATTCGATTCAGTTCGGAGGATCGGCCGGCCATCCTGCATTGGGCGCAGCAGAATATTTCTTACGCTGCCAAGTCGATTCTCGAGGTGTGTATTCGTTCTGTATGTGCCCGGGTGGATTCGTCATACCAACGCCAACTGAACCCGGACATCTCAACGTTAATGGTATGAGTAACTCCACGCGAAAAAACTACTTTGCCAACGCCGCACTCGTCGTAACTGTGGAGCCTCAAGACTTCGCTCCAAGCGGAAATGCGTTAGACGGACTGAACTTTCAACGTGCGATCGAAAAGCGCACATTCGACGTAGGCGGCGGCGATTATACCGCGCCAGCCACTCGACTCACTGACTTCGTCGCTGGGCGAGCATCAACGACGTTACCCGACCGGACGAGCTTTCGCCCATCATTACAAGCCGCGGACCTACAAGATGTGCTGCCCTCAATGATAACGACCGCAATACGAGCGGCGATCCGTCGGTTTGACCGACGGCTCCGAGGCTACCTCACGAATGATGCGGTCATCATAGGCTCCGAGACAACCACCAGCTCTCCCATTCGGATCCTGCGGGATGAGACCTTGCAGTGCCCTTCAATTTCCGGACTGTACCCGACAGGAGAAGGTGCTGGTTATGCAGGCGGGATTGTATCAAGTGCGATGGATGGAATTCGCGTGATGGACAGGCTACTGGCTCAGCATTAGCCGCCCATACGCATGAGATTCGCGCGGGGGATGTAAGTGCATAGATAGGTTGCCAAAGACACCGCCGGGATCGACCATGTCCACGTGGGGAAGAAACCTGAACACAAAAATAGCCTAAGCGATACGGTGACTCGTCGTGCCGACAGGCTCATCCCCAAGACTACATGCGACAGAAACCCTGATATCCTACGCCGTGCGCGGCTCCTCATTCTGACTTCCGGAATCATGTTCGTCATCAATTCATTGTATCTCGCATACATGGTCATCACAGCAGGCTCTGACCATCCACTCATTGCGGGCATATTGCCGGGCATACGAGTGTCGACATCGAAATAGGAGTTTAGGCCATGAAGTCTCACAAAACTGTCCGAATTACAGAAAGCTAATGCTATCATATTTTTTTTGGCGGCATGTAGCGTGTAAGCTCCCGCTGGACCAAAGTGAGACGAATTCATAATACCAACAGCCGCAATGCCAG
>PKDL01000049.1 GCA_002863065.1 Pseudomonadota bacterium | reverse complement strand
CAAATAATCGCCGGAATCGCGGCGTTTTATACCCCAGCGGCCATGCTGGATTCACGTGTCGTCGTCGTCACGAATCTCAAACCAAGGAAGATTTTTGGTCTAGAGTCGAAGGGGATGCTGCTCGCCGCACGTGCCGGTGACGCGCTCTTCGTAGTACGACCCGACGGAGATGCTGCTGCTGGAGCTTCGGTTAGCTAACTCGGCGGCGAGACCATCAGCGCCCGAGGGCCCGCAGAATATCCCCACGTAAAAATCCGTCACTCTCATTTTCCAACATCGATTCAAGAGCGGCGGACACACGTGATGGTACAGGCTCCAAGGCTCCGAGTGTATTTACGGCGCGTTGGCGTAATCGATGATCATCCGATTGTAAGAATACTAAGACATCATCCACGGCTCCCGCGTCGTGTAGCACAAGAGAAAGCGCATCCATGGCATCGAGTTGTACTGCCACTGAGCGATGCTGAAGTAGCCCCCGAGTGGTAGCGTAAGAAGAGCGATCCCTCAGCCGTGTGCGTGCTAAATGACAGAGCACCGATATGCGTTCGATCGGACTGTTGCTCCACTCTTTCAGAACAGGTAGCGCTCGAGAGTCACCCAAGTGACCGGCAAATGCGATAAATCGCCCCTGCCCGTACGGATCGCCGTCATTGAGTGCCGATATCTGCGAACCGAAGAGTTCATCACCGACAGCGGGATCTTGGCGTATATACCCACGGACGCGGATGGCTACCGCTTTCTCCATCCAGGCTTGGTCGGAATCGAGAAGGGACCGACATAGGCCCATTTGGCACACGCCCGAAGCGCAATCTTCGCTTTGCTCACACTCTCCTCCATCAGATAACAATGCCTCACTGACGCGCTCGAGCACTGGCTTCTCACTGGTCGCCTGCTCAGTAGCCTCACCGCACGAGAACCAAAGCGTGAAGACAGCTACCCATAGGAGTCTCCAGCCTCCGTGCTGCCGTATGCCGTTGCTCATGAGTGACATGCCCGAATGAAGGAGTGAAATAATCGAAGTTGTGGTTGCCGTTCATCCCATTCCGGATGCCATTGGACGGCAACAATGCGGCCGTCTTCGGACTCGAGCCCCTCCACGAGTCCATCTGGCGCCTCAGCCACAACACGGAGGCCAACCCCCACATCTCGTATACCCTGATGATGGACGCTATTTACCATCAGGTCTGATGCACCTAGCCACTCAGCAAGACGAGAGGCTTTGTCCACACGCATTGCGTGTTCGCAGCGATCGTACAGTTCCGCATTACGGTGTTCGGTCGAACTCGAACGTATGCTCGGAAGATCTTGGAACAAGGTGCCACCAAATGCCACGTTTATAATTTGAATGCCCCGACAGATGCCTAAGACAGGCAGGTCCGCATCCTGAGCTTCTGAGATCCAGCGCAGTTCTACGACATCACGTGCGCGTTGACCGGGCCAACGGTGGGAATACTCTCCATAGCTTTCCGGTGCTACATCCGCACCGCCTGTTACAATCAGGCCATCTAGATGCGGTAAAATGGAGTCGACCGTATCCAGGCAATTCGGTAGAAGCCACGGGATCCCTCCACCGGTCACCACCGCTTGAACCATCTGGTCATCAAAAAAATGTAGTGCCTTGCCGTTGTAATGCGAGCGCGTCTCCGGCGGGAACCAATTCGCAGTTATGCCTATTTTGGGGTGTGTCTCCGACGCCATGAGGGCGAAGTCTGCGGCAGGCGGCAACTAGAAGCAAGAGTGATTCATATGGTTGCGGGGGACCGAGCCAGACGGTAGCGTCGGGTTATGCGAATATTGCTGACAAATGACGACGGAATCCGAAGCCCTGGCATCAAGTTTTTGATCGATGTCGCTTCGGAATTTGGTGAAATAATCGCGGTTGCGCCTGACCGAGACCAAAGCGGAATTGGGCAGGCCATCTCACTCACTCACCCTTTACGACTATTTCAAACGTCCCAAGATAAACGACTCTACGGACTCAGTGGGACACCCACCGATTGCATCTACGTAGGCGTGAATCATGTGATGAAGGATAAAGCTCCAGACGTCGTCCTTTCCGGAATCAACACCGGTGCAAATTTAGGGTGGGATGTACATTACTCGGGCACAGCAGCGGGAGCTCGTGAAGGGACATTGCAGGGACTGCCATCTATTGCATTCTCACTTCTCCCGTCTTCTGAGGGATTCCCGTGGGAAGACATTCGTTGCTGGGTCCGTTTGGGGATAGAGCGTTTTTTGGAACACCCACCGGCAGAACACACGTTTTACAATGTGAATATTCCGAACCCGCACACTACCCCAATTCAGGGCATGCGAGCCGCATCTCTTGGGCAACGGATCTATGCAAAGGACGTCTTTGCTCGCAACGATCCGCGAGGACGGGAGTACCTGTGGCTTGGAGGCGATCAGGTACACATGCCGGATATACCTGGGAGCGATTGCAATCTTGTAAAATCCGGCTATGTCGCAGTCACGCCCATTCGCTGCGATGTCACCGATGAAGCGAGCCTAGGCCGTATGGGCCATTGGAGTTCTGAGCAATGAGTGACCTGGATTATATCCGCGCCTGTATACGTGACGTCCCAGATTTCCCCAAGCCAGGCATCCTGTTCAAGGACATTGCACCACTTGTAGAAGACGCAAAGGGATTTATGACCACCATCGATATGATGGCAGCACGGTGGGCAGACTCAGGCGTCGAACGAATTGCTGGTCTTGAAAGTCGCGGGTTTATTTTCGGCTGTGCTCTCGCCTACAAAATGGGGGTCGGCACTGCACTTCTACGTAAGCCTGGAAAACTACCCTCCGACACAGTCAGCGTAGAGTACAGCCTTGAATATGGAACCGACAGCATCGAAATGCATACGGACGCAGTCACGTCGGGCATGAAGGTGCTTTTGGTCGATGACTTACTTGCGACCGGCGGCACCGCCGGCGCGGGATTAAAGCTGCTCCGCGCCCAAGGGGCTCATATCGTCGGCTGTGCCTTCGTGATCGAACTGAGCTTTTTGCACGGACGAAATGCCTTAGAAGGCGTGCCCGTTGATTCCCTAATAACCTACTAAATAGTCTTTCAGCCGGGGAAATCTACCGTTTCCGAGTTCGCTTTTTACGAGGCGCTTTCCCCTTCTTAGCACCATGCAATCGCATGAGCGCAACGGCTGCCGTGGAACGCATCTTCTCATCACTATCCAGCAGGCCTGCCCGGAGGGCGATATCCGCGGCTAGGTCATCGATTTCACCCATGAGCCGGACCGCGGCCAGCCGCAAGGTCATTGGCTGACCGACGCTGGAGACCTTTTGCAGCCGAGGTAGCTCTTTGCTGCCATGAATGGCGGCAAGCCTTTCCATGATCGCAACCTTGAGCGCATTGTCCCGTGTGCGGCCGAGCGCACCAGTAAGTATTGCAGTTTCCTTTTCTCCACCGGCCAATTTCAAAGCGGCCATCGCGGCCTGTTGTATCTCGGGGCGGCTGCTAGTCAGCGCAATATCCAGATAGGAATTGAAGTCCTTGCCCATGGCCTTTGCCATCGCTTCCAACTTAGCCGGCGGGAGCCATCCCAACGCCATACGGAAATTAGCCAAGCCCTCGGTCCGATCGAGTTTGATAATGGCCCGCATCGCCTCAGCACGAGCATCGATATTCGCATCAGTAAGAGCAATTTTGAGACTGCTAACTGCATCTTTGTGACCTGCGCGCGTCAACGCGATGATGGCCCACTTCCGAACTCCTGGATTAGGGTCCGTAATGAGGAAGGACACGATGGGAACCACGTCGCGGTCCCTAATCCCCGCCAAGGCTTCCACGACCAAAGACCGAAGAACGCCGTCACGCAGATTATCCAATGCACGTTTGAGATGCGGAATGGATTCTCGGCTACCAATACGGGAGACGGCCTCGATAGCTGCCTTACGTACGAATGCATCGCCATGAAAGAGATCTTCATGCAGCGATGGCAGGGCCCGCCCCTTGTCGACCAACCCCATGTAATACACCGCCGCAGCCTGAACCTTTATGCGGTCATCACGGCGAAAGCGCAGGAGATGGTCCTTAATCTTCGGATCACCGGCTTGGTAGTGAATATCCAGCGCACGGCGCTTGATTTCTGGGGACACTTCACGCTTCAACATCAGAGGTCGCAGCGGACCAAATAGATCTTTCCCCGGCACTTTCATTAGTGCCTCAAGGGCGTAAATCACTTCAGCGTCCACCCGACTTGTGAGCTTAGGAATGAGCACAGATACGCCGCTCCTGTCGCCGTGATATGCAAGTACCGCCGCTGCCCCCTGTTGAAGGGACGGGGTCTTGGACTTCAGAAGCTTCTTCACAAATTTGAGTTTGGTGCCTTTTGGATACTTGGTGAGCACATCCAATACGCGTGTTTGCAGTGCCGGGTCCCCTTTTTTAATCAATATTTCCAGAAGCGGAAGTGCATCTGGCCGCGTTAGCGTCAGCACAACATTTGTTGCCCCCTCGGCAAGGTTCATGTCCTTGTCGGACAGCAGCGGCTTGAAAAAAGCCAGCATCAGCTTGGCAGGAGCTTTAGTGAATGCGCCGATTATCGCGTTCTTGTTCCCTACCTTCTCGTCATGAATGGCCTTATGCGTCAGATTAATCGCTTCTTTGATTGATAGCTGCTGCAGTACCGGCATCAACTCTTGCTCAAAGTTGTGCTTCGGGTTGGTTAGTTCGTTATAAAGCGCTTCGGTGTAGAGCGTATCCCGTAGTGAGATCAATACTTGAATTGCCGCCATGCGAACGGGAAAGACGGGGTCCTTCAACGCATCCACCGCAACCGCTTTCGTAAGTTTAGGATCGAGTCGGCCAAAGTGCTCAACCGATAGAGCGCGAGTATACCGGTCCCCGGAGCGCGACCCCCGTTCCAATACCTGGAATACCTGATCGTAGAGCTCCGGCTCCATGCCTTTTTTCCGCTTAGATCGCTTTTTGGCGTCTGCAGGAAGGATACATAGTAACGTAGCTAAAGCGATGAACATGCACCGGCGAGCGGTATAGTTCACGATATCTAGTGTGCAGGATGTCATGGGTGGACGATTACCGCCCAAACATTAGCCAGTCAAGCCAACAAAGAGACCTCAATATGCGGAAAGGTACTTGGACGCAACCGCTAGCTTTGCGACAGTATCGGTATGCGCGGTACTCGAATATTGCTCCTTCGCCACGGTACGACCGATGCCAATACTTCAGGATTATTTCTCGGGGCTACTGATGCCCTGCTATCAGAGCATGGTCGGCTCGAAGCAAAGCGACTCGGAGAAAGGCTAAAGAACGTAGACGTGAAGGCCATATTATCGAGCGATTTGAGCCGAGCAAAAGAAACTGCTCAGGCCGTGGCAGCTCACCATCCGCAAATCACACCGACGATCGACCCACGCATTCGAGAAATGCACCTCGGCGACCTCGAAGGCGTACCAGCGAAGGAAGTCCAAACGAATCATCCTGAGCTAATGCAAAAGTGGTTAGATAACCCAGGCAAAACCCGGATGCCCGGTGAATCCGCCGAGACACTACTGGAAGTACAAGTTCGTGCTTGGAGTGGGCTAGAAACACTAGCCGAAGCACATCCTGGCGAAACGGTCATTGCGGTGAGCCATACCTTTTGCATACTGAGCGTGTTGTGCCACATCCTCGGCATGCCGCTTAGTCACTTCCGCCGTATGTTCATTCACCGTGCATCCATCACTGAAATCACATGGGATAAATTTGGTCCTACCCTCAGACGATTCAACGATATCGCGCATCTCGAAGCCCTGAAATAGCCGAGATAAGATAACGACGCCACTGGATGGAAGCCCGTTCATGACGGCACGGACCGCATCACCCGCCCGCAAGAGGAGCAAGTAAGTACACTTGGTCACCATCTGCAAGAAGTTGTTCACCATTGTCCACTATCGAGCAGCGCTCCCCGTTCACCATCACCGTGTGTGCAAGGTGCGGGCTATCCTCGATGGCCGCCTGCACTGGGATCCCGCGCTGTTCCGCAGCGTCGATCAACTGGCTGAGCGATGTGCCCACAGGTAGACGCAACCATTCGTCAACATCCATCCACCTTGGGCCAATACGACCTTTGATAAGCAGATGTACCTTGATGATTCCCTGGCGTCGTTTGAACCAGCGACGAATCATGGCGCCACGTAATCTCCAAGCAGAGTGTCCATTTCGAGTCGTTGGGCACGCTCACGGCTCAGTAGCCCCGTGTTGATATCCCAGTCCATAGCAGCGAAGTAATCACGCCGTAGCGATATTAAGGGAACCGTTATCCCTTTCAGTGGTCCTTTGGGCAAAAGTCCATCGCCTTGACCTAGCATTCGGGGATGCGGAACAAAGTCGTCGGGTAAGATACCCTCCCGGCGATTGAATGCGTTCCGCAGATTTTGGATGCGCTCACCCGTCATCAAAAGCTCCCGTTCATCCATACCCCATCCCGTGAGCGCATTCAGCAACTCTAACCAAGGGAGGTTGCCCGTAATCAAGGTGAACATGCAGAGGCCTAACCCATTCATGACCTGATGGCTATTCGAGTAGTGAGCCTGTGTAATCCCTTTCCCCGCCTGTCCTTTCCAAGATACATTTTGCTCGGACTTCGGTACGGCGCTGGGGAGAGGAAATGCGGAGGCAAACGTTTCATTCCAGGACGCTGACCCGGCGGTATGCCGACCCGGTGTCGGGTCGGAGATATAGGTCACGCCCATCAATGAGGTGAATCGTGTGTCATGGTAGGCCGGCTCGGACCCGTGGACATGAATCGCATATTTCTCCGTTCCTCGGCCGATATATTCAGACGCATACTTCGACCCATGGCGCAGCCAATCCCCGCACCCTTCTCCCGCCCCCATCCGAATCGTGAGTTCCAGGGCACCCTCTCCATTGCCCCAGCACATGTTAATACCGTCGAGATCATCAGACGTGAGGTCACCATGTTCTATGGCCTCACAGACCCACGCCAACGTTGCCGACGAACTGACGGCATCAAGCCCATAGCGGTTGCATGCGTCATGACAGGCAGTCACGAGGTCAAGGTCATCGTTGAGGAGATTCGCGCCAAACCCTACCAAGGTCTCATAGTCCGGACGCCGGACATCTTTTAGCCCCCGCGACTTACTGCGGACGATCCCCTTGCAGGGTGCTGGACAGTCACCACACGACAGCTTCTTTGTCACCATCTTGTTCACCGCAGCGCCGTCCAATTTGACGCTTTTTGATGCCAGGGGAAAATCGCGGGTCCCGACGCCTCTCCAATTCATCACTGGCGCATCGCCATTCTCAACCGATATGGCTACCGCCCCAGTGGTTCCATGATCAGCCCATAGTTGCCGGAAGGACGCCGTAGGTGACACTATCTTGATTCCAAATCGGGCGAATATCCGATAGGCCCAGGCTAGCCACCAGCGGGGCTTAGCCATGTAGACCATGAACCGACTAAAAGGCCCAATGTCGCGTTTATACTGTTCATTGACGCGGCTACATAGCGCTCGAAATGTCTTCCGATCTGCGATAGGAAGCGTACCGCTCCCCCCAACCACGATTGCCTTGAGATTTTTGGAGCCGTAAAGCGCCCCAAACCCCTGCCTCCCAAACGCATGGTATCGGTCATTCATCACACTTGCGATGCGAGAGCCTTTTTCGCCTGCCGGTCCAATGGCTGAAACGCCTACATCACGCTTACCTCCGTATCGCGCTTTCAGTGCATCGAATACCGGTGGAATTTCCTGGCCCCAAAGGTCCTCTGCGGATTCAAAACGAACATCCTCGTCCTGAATCACTAAGATGGTGGGTTGGCTGGCCCGACCATGTACCAATAGCGCGTCATACCCGGCTCTTCTAAGATGACTCGCAACACTACCACCTGAGTTGGAGTCCGCCCAGGTACCCGTTAGCGGCGACTTGCCGACAATTTGAATACGGCCAGAAAATGGCGTCTTGGCACCTGTAAATAATCCGGCGCAAATAGCAAAGCAGGCTTCGGGCGCAAGGGCAGAAGCCTGCGCAGGAAAGTACTTCCACATCAACCATGCGCCGAGGCCATATCCACCTAGATAATGCCGGTAGACCGAAGCATCCACTTCCAGGGACTCCACTGTTTGATTCGTCAAATCAACGCGTAACACCCGACCGTGGAAACCAAAGTTCTGCGACATTCAACCCCTCTAAGCACCGATAGCAGTGACCAGTGGATAGAGAATAGCGTACGTCACTCCTAAACCGGAGTGACTTGATACAAAACGATGGGAAATCAACGCCCAGCTCACATTGTTCCCTGGCTCATGCAGAAACATAGGTGCTACGTAACGATCACCGGCAGGACCTGCACCTCGGGAGTGATCAATTCAGCATCTGCTCCTTCCTCACTCACCGCAATAATGCGAAGTTGTAGCAGCTGCTCGTCCATAAGATCCGCAGAGTGTGGCGCTTTGAATTCAATCCGAATATTCGCGGTTTCACCTGCAGCAATCGTCTCTGAGCTATCCGTCCAACTCAGACGCTCGACCGAAAGCAATGTCACTGTTTTTACGGGTAGAAAGGCGAGTTCCGTTCCATCTAACCGTAGTAGCTGAATATCTGTGACCGTCAATCCACTGAGACTAGTCTCGCCGACGTTCTGCAGGTGCAGTAAAACGACGCCATCCTCACAATTCATCGCTCCACAATCATTTTCCATGCAATCGCCGGCAAAACCTTCCTCACTAGGAGCAGCACTGGCTTGGCGAGTACGTTCGTCCTGTGTACCGACCCGAATCCCTGGTTGAGAGCAGTCCCAGGTATTTCCAAGGTGCGCTGACACATACGACAACGTCATTGTGGGCGGAGCGGTTATGGGTGGTGTATCCAGAAGAACAGCACCCTCATTAGGCGGTTCGCAAGCAATACACAGACACACTAAGCTCGTCACTAGTATGCATTGGATAGGTGTCTTCATCGGAATTCTCCTCGGGCAAAGGTCATGGGTACAACGACTATAAGGTGAGTAAAAACTCTATGATCTGCCGCTTAGCGGTACGATTTACATCTTGAGCTTGGGTATGAACGACAAACACGTCGTCGAATGTCAGGGCACTCCCATCGTGGAAGAATGGTCCACCGAGCGACACACCCAAAAGAGACGGTACTTTGTAGTATCCCGTGCCACGATTGGGCGTGGTCGCGGCAGCGGTGTCGGTACCAACGGCCTGTGCGTCGATCAGCCCACCGCTAAAACTGTATTCCGGGTCATGGCATTGTGCACAGTGCTGCCAAAATGCAGACGGTATCTCGACGTGATGCGTTCCTGACTCGAGCGACATGACGTACTCGGCAAGTGCGACTGTCAAATGACGCGATGGTCTGGCCAATAACTCGTGCCCGAGAATATATTGCGTCTCGAATCGAATGGCGGGGACCAGCGCATGCGATACCTCGATCACTCCCGAGCAATTAAGATATTGCGCATGCTTGAGCCCAAACAAATCTGGGATGACTGTTGGGCTGTCAATTCCGTCATCAGTTACGTCAATGCGACCAGGTCCCCAATTTGCTTCTGGCCCTTGGCTCAGGCCCGATGCCTGCCGCCATAGAGTTCGAGCAAGCCCCAGATCGAGGGCACGCGTTGCGCGGCCGTCATGAAAGTCAGCAACCTTGGATTCTGCGGAATGGCATAGTGCGCATGTTATCGCTACCGCTGGTTTCCCATATGCATCGATATGGCGGACAACCCCGTGGACCGAACCATCTGCAGTCGTCCGTAGCCCCACAGCATCCCAATGCTCGGGAGACTGAACCAACCAATCCAACCAACGGTCAGCGCGCATGGGAAAGTAATGGAATACTGCTTGACCGAGAGGGAGTCCGAGCGACTGTATTGGTTGAAGATCGTCAATTGGCAGGCTGCCTCCGGCCAGCAAATGCTCACTATCCGAACGCCGAAATGCTGCAACATCGTCTCGTATCAGTGGAAGCAACTCCCAACCCTGCGACTCCAATCCGTACGCTGAAAGCAACTTCCGGGGGTATGGGAGTTCGGGCATCCAGAGGGCTGCTTCCAATATGGCGCGCCGGCTCTCCTGGTGGAGGGGTAGTGGAGACACCGACGGCTCAACCGCACAGGCTGAGATAAAGAATAGCAGGGCTGGGAGTAACCTTCTCACGTCAGGGACTTGAGCAATGCACATGCCAAAGAGAAATAACTGCTGACAGTCCGACGCAGTACCTCGGTCAGCTCCTTATCAGTGACACTTTAGCGCCCCATCCCCTTGCCACCAACGCGTCCATTTATTTTACAATGGGCTGATTCTTTCTCATGTCGCGCAGTCGACTGGGCTCTGATTCATACGCTGGTTGTGTTCTCATTGATCCGCATTTAGGCGACCACGACCGAGTCAAATGATTCAAAGGCGATATGCGACAGTCCCAATTGTTGCGCATGCATATGCAGAGATGACCCACACACCACATAAAGCGTATCGGCTGACTGTGCAGCGCAATAATCCGATGCCCCATCCCCTACAAAAATCATCGTCGATACAGACGAATACTGTTTCCGCAGTCGGGCTAACAGTTTTGCTTTACAGATCGCGCAACGATGACAGGAAAGACGACTCAGATGGGGGAACGTGGGCTGAATTAACCGATGTGGTAAAAAGACCAACTCATTGGCATATATACTATCGATCTGTGACAGCCAGGGACGAAGTAAACGCTCAACATACCAACGAAATCCACCAGATGCGACGATCACAGGAACACCGTGAGTAGTGGCGCGCGCCAAGAGTCGTTCCAATCCAGGCCGCAAAATAACGGTTTCAAGGAGCTTCGAAACCTCCTTGGCATTGGCTCGTACGAGGGACCACATTTGATGCTGTGCCTCGTTTAGCGCCAGTTCACCATTGAGATACCGTTCATTTATTGCGGTCCATGACGGTGGAGCGAACCGCTCACATATCTCATTACCTACATCAGTAAGGGCGATCGTACCGTCAAAATCCAGGACCAGAATTGCCGGTGCTCGGTTCTCCATGAGTGCCGAACAGTACACCGTATTCGTGTTTCCCGATACATGCAGATGCGTTGAGGTAAGGCATGGGGCATACTTCGCGCGAACCGCGTGGTGGGATTACCGCATCTAGCACGCACACTCTGAGTAACCTGGATCGATCAGCAATGCGTTCTTCGGGAGTATTGAAAATGAAAGCACTGTTCCCTGCCCTCGTTTTTACCTGCTGCACCTGCCTATCCGTGCAGGCGGCGACCCCGGAAGAGCGCGGGCTACAAATCGCGCAAAATGCAGAGAAAGCGAACAACGGCTTTACGTCAGAGACGTCGTCAATGACCATGGAACTCATTAATTCCCAGGGGGATAAAACGACCCGCAAAATGGCTTCTCGGGTGCTAGAGATGTCGAACGATGGTGACCGCTCACTTATCACCTTCGAATGGCCTGCAGATGTGAAAGGGACTCGGATGCTGACTTGGTCGCACAAAACGAAAACCGATGACCAATGGCTCTACCTACCCTCGTTAGGTCGCGTGAAGCGTATTAGCTCCAGAAATAAATCAGGGTCCTTTATGGGCTCGGAATTCGCCTACGAAGACCTCGGTAGCCAAGAGACCGAGAAGTACACTCAGTACAAGTACCTGGGTGACGACAGCGTGGACGGGCGCAAAACCTGGAAGCTGCATCGTGTGCCGACCGAGCGACGCTCGGGCTACAGCAAGCAAATCGTCTGGATGGATGCAGAATACCAAAACGCACTTAAAATCGAGTTTTATGACCGTAAAGGAGAATTGCTGAAGACCATGAAACTCACTGGTTACAAGCAATTCGGAACCTACTGGCGGGCATCACGAATCGACGTAGTGAATCATCAAACCCGTAAGAAGAGTGTGCTCACTTGGTCCGAACGTTCATTGGGTACGGAAGTCGACGAGACTGAGTTTGAAAGCGAGAGCCTAAGCGAGTAAGCCGCCACCCCTTGCAAGAACCGAAGGACAGCACAACGTCAGCAGGGCAGCCGGCACCACACAGCCAGTCCAGTAGACGCCATCACGTTATCCGCGCTAGGACTCTAGGCACCATAGCGGTTACGTGTTGCATTATGCTGGCCAATCTCGCCGGCGCGAAAACCTCTTCCAAAGGAGAGTTGTCCTTAGAAACACGAGCGTTCTGGATCGACTCGGACAGTCTGACCGACGACTATGGCCTCGCTTTAGCAGGCCGATTCCAATTCAAATGGAAGTCGAAATATTGGCGACTCAAGTTGGGTGCCTTCGGACGTGTCGGTGCATTGGACATCAACCGCTCACTTCTTTTCGCTGAAGATGCATACATCGCATTCCGTAATCGATGGATTCGAATTCGGATTGGCGCACAGGTCCTCAACTGGAGTGCGACCGAGGCCTTTCATCCAGCGGATATCATCAATTCGCGTAATTTTGATTCAAATCTAGAAAACGCCGAGAAGCTCGGCGAACCAATGGTGTCTCTCAATGTACGACTTTGGGAAGGTGCCCGACTGGAAGCGTTCTATATGCCGCTCCGCCTAGCTCCCAGATTACCTGGTACCAACTCACGACTAAGCTTCTCTCCGAGCAGTACAACGACAAGCCTCAGCTCAACTCCAATACGACTAGTACTGGGTGATATCTTATTTGTGAACCGCAACGGAGCCATCAGCCGCCAACTCGTCTCGCACCAATGGGGAGCTCGACTTGCTCAGACAGTGGGAGGGGCAGATATCGCAGTGCAGGTCGTGCAACACAATGACCGAAGCCAACCATCCTTCGCTGGTGAAAGCTTCGACCTGTCTGACGGGGTCCCCTCCTCTTTCCGGATACAGCCGGTGTACAACTTCGTTACGCATGCAGGCCTCACCTACACACATGTTATAGAAGACATCGTGATAAAACTGGAGTCCGCCTACCGGTACTTCCATCACGTCGATGCCAGTAGTCGACTGAGTATTACAGCCTTCGGACCGCTAAGGCCGAAGGCGCATATACAGGTCGCCGCGGGCATCGAGTATGGCTGGGTCTATCCCAACGACCATGAAGCAACCCTGATACTCGAAGGACAGGCATTTATCTGGCCCGAAGGCCGGGCCCGGGGTCCGTCAGGGCAAGCCTTCCAAGGACCATTTGAAAATGATGTCTTGCTGGGGTATCGACACAGCTTCAACGATGAAGACAGCAAAGAGCTGATGTTTACCTTCATCAGCGATGTCACCAGATGGCCAGAGGTGCTGGTCAGTGCGTCGTATAGTCAGCGGCTGAGCGATGTGTGGGGCATCAAAACAGGCATACGTCTTATCTGGGCCCCTCCGACGGACGCATTCCCAACGAATCTCCAGGCACTGAACACTGACCACCAACTGAACCTGAGCGTGACGCGCTACTTCTAGCGGACGCTAAATGAGGACAATGCATGGCAGCTATACACACTGAGTCTGAGTCCAATTCCCAATGGAGTGAGCGGCTGGTGAACTTCATCATCACCAAGCCCAAACGTACGATGTTGCTCGGACTGCTCATGTTTTTCGTGCTAGCTCCCGGCGGCGCCAAGCTGTTCCCAGACTTCTCCTATCGCGTCTGGTTCCAGGAGGAAGACCCACTTATCGTTGAATTCGATGCATTCGAAAAACGATTCGGTAATGACGAAGCAGCGATAATTGCCGTCCACAGCCCATCGGGGATATTCGATATTGAGTCGGCTCTGCTCGTATACGAACTAACCGAGCGCATATGGCGCGTCACGAATGTAATCCGTGTGGATTCATTAGCGAATTACAATTGGGTTCATAGTGCAGATGGCGAGATGGAGGTTGAACCACTCTATCCGGAAGACGACTTATATCCGTATTTATATGCACCAAAGTTCGAGACTAAATCACTGGTGCCGTGGCTACCGGTGAGAATAGAAGAAGGCTCCACTCCACGAACGCCGGTGAGCGAAATACCCACGGATGAGCGCGCGCTGATAGAAAAGGCCTTAGCCATGCGTCGTGATATTGCCCTAAACCACGAAACGCTCCCCAGATATCTCGTAAGCCCGGATGGGCACACTGCTCTGATTCTGGCCTCCTTGAAGCCGGCAATCGGCGGAGCGACCAACTACGAGCCTGTCATTCAAGGTATCCGCCAAATACTCGCCACGCTGGAGAATAAAGGGGACCATTCGTTTCATATCATTGGAGG
>PKDL01000008.1 GCA_002863065.1 Pseudomonadota bacterium | reverse complement strand
CCTCCTGCTCCTTGTCTGCTGGCCCCTCAGAGCCGACTTAGACACCACCCCTATCAGGGGTTCAGCGATCCGGACCGGAGTGGACCCCGATTGAGTGTCGTTGCAACCCGATGGAGCCACGGCGCCGACGGGGGCCACAGCCCCGAGAGGCAATTGTAATGACTACATCCGTGGAAAAGACCACGACAGCAGTATCCTCCTTGCCCAACGAGCGCCCGGCGGGTGTTTCCGATAACCCTAATTTATCGGTACCCAGTGCACAGCTACGTGATGCTTTGGCACCGGCCGTTCCATCCGCACGTCCTCCGGCTGTCCTGGAGGATCTATTTCATCAGCATCCTCACATATTGGACCCGTCAGATTTCGCATGCGACGAGGACGATTTGGCAATACTTGAAGACGCATTAGGCTGCGAGCTTCCCGAAGACCTACGCGCTCTACTGATGTACTCCGACGGTGGGCAGCTGCGGAGTCCACTGAAGATGATGCAATTGGCACCGATTGAGCAGCTCGTCATCTGGGCTGAGCAAGGCGTACAAGAACAATTCGGTTCTATTCCATTTGCTACCGACGATACCGGTGGTCTGTTAGTGGTGGATACTACCGACGAATACGGCGGCGGAGAGGGTGCTGTCTACCGACTTGAACGACGGCTCCGGGGCGCCCGTCGCGCACAGGTTCACTCCGCGACGCGGCTGGCTGAAAGCGTGGGGCAATTTTTGGAGCACCTCGCTGCTGGACGCGACGCCTGCTAGTGGTCTCTACCGCCTACAAAACTATCTTGTCGACGAGAAACGCGCACAAAGTGCAGGAGTTTCATGAGATTCTCGCACCACTAGGCTTCGATATCTCCCCCTTGACAGATGTGGTCCCCGATGCAGCAAGCATCGAAGAAACCGGCGCGACATTTCTCGACAATGCGGTCCTGAAAGCCGCCGGTGCATGGCAGCTCACTGGAATGCCATCGCTCGCTGATGACAGTGGCCTATGTGTCGATGCATTAGATGGTGCGCCGGGACTTTTTAGTGCGAGATGGGCAGGTGGCGATGACGAAGATAATAACGATAAACTGTTGGCCGAGTTAGTCGGAGTACCGGATACGCACCGGGGCGCTCATTACATGTGTGCCATCGCACTCGTGGTTTCGAACGAATTTTTAGGCTCACGCCGTTGCCCAGGCTTGCATCTGACGCACCCTCTTTTACCTGATGGGGCGGTACTGATCGAAGCGGAGGGCCGTGTCTATGGCCGTATCGGACACGAGAGGCAAGGTGTACAGGGCTTTGGCTACGACCCGCTCTTCTTTGTGCCGAAGCTACACCAAACATTCGCTGAAGTACCTGCGGCAATCAAACATGAAATAAGCCACCGCGGAGTTGCCCTTCGAATGCTCCGCGAACGATTAGGGCATCTCACTGAATCTTCAGTGGGAGCTTGAGCCACAGCTCTTGACTTTGGGCATCTCGGAAGACGATCTCGCCATAGTTCACGTATCCTTTGGGCGCCGCTGGAGGAGTTTCTGCTAACTGGAAGCTCAGGGACTCACGAACTTGAGGGAAGAGAGTGGTTTCGCCGACCTCGATAGGTACCTGTTTTTTCCGAACCCAGGTCTCTCTGACCCCTATCGACCATGGCTTGTCATGATCACCTCTGGCGAATGCCCCCTGGATGAGTAGGGTGAGTTCGTGGCTCCCACCTGGATTGTGCACTGTAATGTGAGCGACTCCATTCCCGAATCCTGATTCTACGACACTTTCACCCATTTCATCGCGCACGCTTATCGCGATATCGGTAAAGCGATTGTACGTTGTCGGGTCTAGGCGGAACTCAAAGTCTACACGTTCAAGCTCCGGGTTCATGGGCACGGCGATTTCGGTTTTGTCGGTTTCAGCGGTCAATGTCCTCTCGCGATAGTAGCCGAAGAGCTTCCCATCAACCGCCCCGGAGAATCTCGTATCGAAACGGTTTGTCACATTGAATGTACCCGATGGTGCTCGTCCCGCAGCCGTGTCCCACGAGCGGATCGTGGATGCTTCCAGCGAACGGAATCTGACGCTCAAATCATAATATGATCGCTGTCGATTTCTGAATGAGGCGTAGGTGATGGCTTCCCAGATACCCGGTGTGAGCCTGTTACCAGTGACCATACCGGTGGCAGTAAGTCCTCGTTCACTCGATGCGACTCGTGAGCGTAAGGGAACTTCATGACCTGCGGGGTCAAGTAAATAGAGCACCGTATTGCCGTATGTTTTTCCTGGAGTACTTAACCCAACATTTAGGGTTGTCGCACCTGGGGGCACTAAGATTGGGTATCGGTGAATAGCACCAGGCTTGAGCGTCTTTCGCTGCCAGTCTCGCCCATAGCTGCTCTTATGCTCGAAGACCCAGGGAACTACGACGGTATTCCAGAGAGCAAAAGCGGGGATTTGAGCAGCATCTTCGGGGGTTGCAAATATCCGAGCCGCGTATACCCCGGGTTTTTTGAGTTTCGTCGCATCGTAAAACACCCGTAGCGTGGTCGTATTATCCCCTTGGATCCGAGCAGCCTTACGCGCGAGCTTTAGCCATGTTGCTTCGCTCCTGAAGGTGAGGATTTCTTGGAGAGAAGCTCGTTGTTCAGCGCTCGTATCTTCGGGATGAACCGCTTCTATTTGGAACGTATGCCCTTTCGTCTTCGCTGGTAAATAGGTACCGGTCCGCCAATAGGCCGCCCGACTCTTTCCTGAAATACTGGTCGGCACCGTAGTGCGCACCGTGTAGCCAGAGACATCGAACGGCTCCCGTGATTCCGCTAGCCGACGCAGCGCAACAAATGCACGTTTGATATTGGGCAGACCAGCTCCCTGGGCCAGAATTGAGTACCCATCGATCAGGCGAGCGCTATGGATTAGTGCTCGTTTCAGAGTCATGCCATTCGTTCGTAAGCCAGTGGCTTTCGCAGCGCTGGCGAGAAGTGCATACGCCCCCGCGATCTGTGGAGCCGCCATCGAAGTGCCAGCTTTTACGTCTCGGTCAGAATGATTCGGAATGCTACTGCTTGCGGTACCTGGTGCAAGGAGATCAGGTTTGTCTAGTTCTCCACCGCGACTGCTAAAGGCAAAAATTCGGTCTTGGTCTAGAGCAGCATCGTAAAGTAAGGACGCACTCCGTTTGGGTAGCATCGCGGCGACGGATGTACACAATGCGGAGGCCCCTGGGGTGCCTACTGACGAAAGGCCAGGGCCTTCATTACCCGCAGATACGGAGGCA
This sequence comes from Pseudomonadota bacterium, assembly GCA_002863065.1. Taxonomy (GTDB): domain Bacteria; phylum Myxococcota_A; class UBA9042. The sequence continues at coordinate 11,132 of PKDL01000008.1, read as the reverse complement.
TGGAGAAGTGGGTACTTCGTCAACGCTTCATCCAGGGCCACATCGATATCTGACTCACCCTCTATTTCTGAGCCAATTCCATAGCTTATATTCATGATGACATGCTGAGAGTGGTTCACACTCCATTGGCCAGCGAACTCAATTGCTTCGCGCATGGAGTCAGTGGTTGTCGCTCCACCAGAAAGCGTGTTGTCTCCTATTTTTAGGCTGAGTATTTGTGCCCCGGGTGCAATCCCATGAAGGTCATCTCGGCCTCCGAGCTTGTACCCAGCAGCGATCCCAGCGACGTGTGTTCCATGGCCGCCGTCGTCGAAGTGGAAGCTTACCTGTGTACCGCTTTCATCGATGTGAAGGGCGAAGGTGAGTGGTGCTCTGGTCGAGTCAGGCGATCGTCGTGGAAAGGTAAAGGTCTGTTGCGAGACGTCGTAGCTGTCGATACGGACTGCATCGGATATATCGTCGTCGCCATCGAGATCGACGTATGCAAGTATGCCCTTGTCCGTCTCTACCGTGACGATCGCAAAGCGATCTTTTGTCGAACCATTCAGATTAACATCATTCACCGAACTGTTGGTGAGCCTATCTTCGTCGAACCAGCCGAGGAAATAAGGCACTCCTTCGGATGCCTTCGGCAAGGTCTGATATCCGCTTACCATTCCGTCATCCGTAGCCAGGTATTGGGTCCCATCTACGGTTTTAGGCCGAGCATCGAGGAGCTGTACATCACCCTGACGCGAGAAATCGCGAACTGCGATGACCTTGGGTTTATTAGTAGATGTTTCTTTTAGGCCAGCAATCCCCATATCAACGCCGGTATCCAGAACGGCAATAACTGCATCACGCCCATCCCACGTTGGATGGGCTTTCAACCACGGATCAGCGCCAACATGTGACCGGTCGAGAAATCCCCAAGATGGGGCATCGGCTAAGCCGATGTTCGGGAGGAGCAGAAGAATGAGTGCGCAAAATGATCGGCAATATTGTGTTGAAGCCATATCGAAACGCTAGCAGCTGTCCGAACAGATGGGTAGCCAGCTTTGTGTAAAACTTTTTGTCACTGTAAAGAAACTTGTTGTGTTGTGGCGGGAAAGTCCGTATGGAGTATGTGCGGCTATCGTTAACATTTCTCGGGAGAGCATAGTGAAGCACCCTCAACGTACTCCAACGGTCAACACACTACGGGAACCTTATTTCCCTTGCACTATGTCGCTTATAGCGGCCATTTTGCTCGCTGCGCCCATGGCCAGTGCATGTGGAGGATTCTTTTGTAGCAACGATCCTATGGACCAATCCGGTGAACGTATCTTGTTCGGTCTCGACGGAGATACTGTCACGGCGCAGATTCAGATATTTTATCAAGGAGACGCCGAGAAGTTCGCATGGGTCCTACCCATACCCGCGGAGCCCACCAGCATCGGCGTAGGCACGGATGCTCTTTTCCAGCGTCTACAGTCCGTTACACAACCGCGGTTTCAGATCGACTGGGCGAACCAAGATGGATGTTGGTATCAAAATGGCTGGCTTGAGGCAGACACACAGGGCGGGGGCGGGCCTCCGAATGCGGTGGATGACCAAGGGTCGGTTACTGTGCTGCAGGAGCTGGAAGTGGGGCCGTACAATGCAGTAGTGGTCAAAGCCAACGGTGGGTCTTCAGATGATGCGGATGCGTTATTCGAGTGGCTTGATGAGAACGGCTACGACCAGCCCGAAATGGCGCGTGACTTGATCGCAACGTACGTTGCTGAAAAACACGTGTTTGTCGCAATCAAGCTGCAATCAGACAAAGCAGCCGGCGATATTGTGCCGCTTACGCTGGAATACCCATTCCTCGGAAGCTGTGTGCCGCTGCGTTTGACGTCTATTGCCGCGACGGAAGACATGGATGTTTGGGTGTATGTGCTGGGTCGAGCTCGAGCAATTCCAGTCAACTACTTCGAGGTCAAGCCGAATCCCGCCAAAATCGATTGGTTTAATTGGGGTTCGAATTATCAGGAGGTAGCGTCTGCGGCAGTCAATGCAGCTGCTGGACGGGGCTTCATCACAGAATATGCTGGGGACACTCTGGACATGAAAGATGTGTTGTACCAACCGGATATGTACAACTTGGATGCGCTGGCGCTTATTACTACGCCTTGGGAAATGGTGGACACGATGCTGATGGAGGGTATTCCGAGAAATGCGACTACTCAGAACATCATTCGCACGTGGATTCCTAAGCCAGAGGCACTCGCTGGCCTTTCCGATCAAGAGTTTTACAACAATTTGGAGCAGTATCAGCAGGAGCTTTCGGGTCAGGTATTTGATCCGGTGGGCATGGTGGATGATATCCGTGAACGGCTAGTGAAGCCGCTTGAAGTAGCCAACGGTTACTTTGAAAAGTGGCGTTACATGACCCGTCTCTACACCATTATTTCTCCAAATGAGATGTCTCGCGATCCGATCTTCTTGGAGAATCCAGATCTACCGGATGTATCCAACGTACACATTGCTACCGGAACCGCTATCTGTCCGGAGGGAACGAGCAATGCAACGAAGGTACAGCTGACGCTGTCAGACGGAACGGAGCTAATGTATGACATCCCGGATGACTGGGCCCCCGCAACTTTAGAGGGTGGCACGGACGACCTTGCCCCAGCCGCGGAGATCAATCGGATGTATACCGCAGGGGCTCCTGAGCCGGTGTCTGAATCGGATATTGCGCGGGTGGATGCGGAGTTCGATACGGTGCAAATTGGTCTGATTACGCAGGACCCCAATATGACCTCCCCAAGTCGTCGTGCGAACGCGTCGAACGCTGGCGGCTGCACGTCTGTGGGACACGCCCCAGTTGCTGGTTTGGCCGTTCTTTCCCTCGGCGTTCTCGCTGTGCTCGGCTTTCGCCGTCGTCGGCTCCAAGGGTAGCCGTTATTGCCGGCAGTGCATACGCTAGATGCGTCCTTCCTAAATCGGTACTGGTGCACGCGGGCAGGGCAACGTAGTCGCGGCTGAGATAGTTCGCTGGTTGGCTTAGTAACTTTCCGAAATTGTGGCTATTTCTTAGGTGCCGTCGGCTGTTGTAGGCCATCTGTCCGCCGTGCTATGCTCCGGCCACTCGCGCGCGGGGGAGGGTTCCATGGACACGGACACCATTGTCGTACGAACGGTGCCCGGCTTTTATTCGGTCGTTTGGCCTATTTTGGCCGCGGCTCTGTGCGTCGGCACCGGATGCAAGAAAAAGAAATACCAAGACGGGCCGGAAGAGCAAGGCAGTATCTATCGGGATGCAGGGATGAGTGGCCCGAGCGATCCTCGGTATGGCAGCCAAGGCGCCATACAAGTGGACCGTTCGGTCAAGAACGATGACAGCAGTGCCCCAACTACCACATCACGGTCGTACAAGAACTGCCGAAAGCCAGTGCCAGTGACCTCCGGTAACAGGAGCACGCCGGAAGGTACGCTTTATCTCGTGTTTCAAGCTCTGCTAGAAAAAGACGACAAAAAAGCATTCGCGGCGTTTTATGATTTGATCGATTCAGATTTTCAGAGCGAGCAGGACGCGCGGCGATATTGGTTTGCATCCGCGCGCAAAAATAACAGCAAGGCATTCTTACGCCTAGTCTACAGCGCCGACGATCCATCGTATGATGTGTGTACGCAGCGTCCGGAGGGTCCAGATGCGGTGCGAATATTCGTCGGTAAGAGTCCGCCTGTTGGCTCAAATCCTCCCTACGTACTGAATAAGAAAGGTGAAAAGTGGCTTCTCAAGAGTTTCACTCCGCACTAGAGCGGGCACGGTCCGTACGCATCGCGTGGCTTGCCAGCGCACTGATTGTGTTGGCTGGGTGTGCGGCAGAGACGGAAGAGGAGTGGATTGCTCCTCTGAATCCCGCGGTGGTGGCCTCTCCACTCGCTTCTTGCAATGGTGGCAGTGCCGACCCATTTAGCGAGGTTGAGGCATTTCGGGTCATTGCATTCACTGAGTCTGAAGGGCGCGAAAAGACATTCGACAAAACGTTCGGATATGCGGGCGCAGAATCACTTGGAGTTCAAGATGTTCCGGAAGGGGTTGGTGTTGAGTTAACCGTGTTAGGGTATACCGGTGCCGACCAACCGCAGTGGTATGCGCGCGCGAACGACCTCGTCGTATCGGCTGGGTCTACTACCGATGTGGATGTAGTGCTCTCACGCTTCGGCGGATACTCCTGTCCTACGACCGATACGTCATTCACTGCGCGAGTGTTTTCATCGACGACAGCCATCGGCGACGGCAAATATTTCATTGCGGGTGGCCTCACTGAGCGTGATGGTAACAATTTTACGGTCGGCACCGGGAGTGATGCTGCGTGGATTTATGATTCGACTAACGGGCAAGTCACTTCAGTGGCTAGCAAGATGAACTTTGCTCGGGGGGCTCATGCGGCGTTCTATGTATCGGATGTATCCGTAAGTCGTATTTTATTGTTCGGAGGCACGGCTACGGTCGGCTTTATCCCAGACGATGTAGACGGCATGGGATGGACCTGGGCCGACGCGGACGGATTGAGCACAGTGGAAGTTTATGAGTGGGTCACCGGGACAGATCCTACTGAAGGTGTCTTTCGCTCCGATACGGGAGACCTAAAGATGCCAGTGCCTCGAGTATTCCCCAATGCTAATCAGATTTCACCAGATGGGCTGGTGATGGTTTGCGGTGGCGCACCATGGGACCGACTATCTCCCGGATATGAGGAGTGCGATGTCATTGATACGATTCCAGTAGCCGGTGGGATACCGTCCTTTATCCTATCCAACAATAATCCAGTAGAGCCGCAGCTTGCCGGTGCCGCGAGCGTCGTCGTGGAATCAGACCAAGTCACCCGGTTGCTATTTGCCGGGGGGTCACGCACTGGTAATTCGCTGCAGCTATATACGTCTTCAACAGCTCAAAAAGATGGCGTTGGCGGTGCTTTCCGCGGACCGGATGGTGTGACATTGATTCTCCCTAATGTACATTTTGGGGCGCTGGCTAAGCTTGATGATGACCGGTTTGTTTTGACTGGTGGAGCGAACTGGAACGGGTCAGCGTTTGACCCACTAACAAGCGGTAATGCCTGGACGTTGAGTATCTTCAACCGGTCTCCGCTCCAAATCATCATCGAAGCGGTGTCTTCCTTCGATGTGGGACGGATGTTTCACGGCGTGGGTGCACCGGCTGGAACGGCGTTTACGGTTGTCGGTGGATTTTCTTCGGCGACTAGCCTAGACGTGACGGGCTCGGTTCGTTTTCTCACCGACGCCGGCTTCGTTGCTCCCCCTGACACGGAAGAAGCCTTTGCACCACGCGGCGGTTTTGTATCGACCCTTCTTGCGAATGATAGCCTGCTGCTTGTTGGAGGTATCGATAGCCTTGAAGACCTCGATGGCGGGGGCGCCGGAAATCTCGAAGTATATGCACCTAGCAACATACCCGTGGAGCAATAGTCATGTTGCGCAAAAACGTATCGCATCAGTGGATTGCGTCGACGCTAGCACTTGTTACCTTCTACGGCACATTAGCCTGGACTAGCGCTGCGTACGCTGCAGACGGACGGAAAATCGCCTGCTTTGTATTGCCGAAAAACAACCGGCAAGGGCAGGCTGCAGCCGTAATGTCGTCGATTCTTCGTACTGAGATGGATGGGTTGTCTGGGGTAGTGACGGTCACTGGGTCCCCGGTCGGTAATCCTCAAGCAGCGGTAGAGGCGTCTCGACTAGCAGATGCAGGCTTTACTTCTCTCAATACTGGCAATAGCTCTGGCGCACTAACTCAGTTCCGACAGGCATGGGACGTGCTATCTCAGAATCCAGGGGCGGGTTCCACGCGATTGCATGCGCGGATTGCGAAGGGATTGGGGGTCGCTACGTTTCAAGATGGAAACACTACCCGAGCAAAAGAACTCATCAAGCGCTCGCTCCTTCTCTACCGTTCACAGACCGCGAATGAGTATGCGTATTCGGTCGATATTCGGAATGTATACGAGTACGCGAAGCGCGAAATCGATGAGCAGTCTCCGGGGACGCTAGAAGTACGGTCTACACCCGATAGCGCGGAAGTATTCATCGACGGAGAGTTCAAAGGATATACCGCAATTGCACTAAGCGATCAGGCGGCTGGTAACCATTTGATTGAAGTCATCAAGGATGGCTACCTCAAATGGTCGACGAACGCTCTGGTGTCGGCCGGTGGACGTTTACCGATTGATGCGATGCTCACAGCGGCGCCGAATAAAGCTGAACTGGATGCTGCGCTAAGCCGAGTTCGGAAGTCGATGACTCCGACCCGCTTCGCTAGTGGCGTGCAGCCCTTACTGCAAACGGTCGAGGCTCGTGAAGCACTGGTGGTTACCGCTAGCCTGTCCACGAGCGGATTTACCCTAGAAGGTTATTATCTAGACCTTGCTGGCATGGTAAATCCGGTGAATGCCACGCTAGCGCAGGATGCTGAATTCTACAATAACATCAAGCGATTGCTGGTCCGGACTACAGGTGCGGCCCCCAAAACATCCGAGTCTGTATCCAGTCTTGGCGCTCCACCCAAGGAAACGATTGACTCCGTAATGAAGCAGAGTGAAGCCGTGGGCGGAGATATTGTGGTCAATCCTGATGAAATATTTTCTGAGAAGAAGGCCCCGGTCGAATCCATCACGGACAAATGGTGGTTTTGGACCATTGTTGGCGTTGGCGCAGCCGCCATCGCAGGCGCTGTTACTGCGATCGTCCTTACGCAAGAAGCGGAAGAGGACAGTGGAGCCGCCGTTGGGAATTTCAATATCAACCTGCAGTCATTTTAACCATTCAGAGGACTGATGAGCGATAACGGTCAGGATAAGCCTCCCAGACGTCCAGCGAGTCGTCGACCAACGACTCGGCGGCCTACACGCCCGCCCAAAGCTACGTTGCCGAAGGCACCGGTTGCACCGGAGGAAGACGACTTAGAAGCAACCACCATGTTTTCGGCGGATATGATTCAGCAAATGCATCAAGAGCTTAGCGATGGTTTGCCAACCACGCAGGCACTGGACGCCGCTGACTTAGTGTTCGAGACGGACGACGAGGAAGAACGCACTCAGATATCCGTCCCGATGTTCGATGATTCGTCGCCGGAGCTACGATCGGCTGCTGTACCTGTTTTACCGACGGAAGAAGAGCTATCTCCGCCCGCACTCCCCACTACAAGTCCGCTCACGATTCCATCGGACGAGGACGATACGGACGAACGGACGTTGCTTGCGACAGATGCTTTGTCCGATGTACCCGTCGTACTTCAAGACCACACCTTGATTGCCGACCCACCGGGAGACACCGCGGACAAAACTATGGTCGCTGGACCACCATCTTTGGATGAGGATCGAACGGTAGTGGCAGAATCGCTCGATCTAGATTCGGATAAAACGGCAGTTGCGCAGCCGTTGGCCGAAGCGGTGCAGCAACCCGTTGGTGCGTTGACTATCCTTATGGGTCCTAATGAGGGACAGACCCAGGAGCTTTTCGAGGGCGAAACATTCGTTGGACGGTCATTAGAGTGTGGCGTGGTACTGAGCGATCCATCTACGTCTCGCCGGCACTTCCGGTTGGTGGGCGAAAGCGGGCGCTTCCAGCTATTCGATCTTGGTAGCGAAAATGGCACTTGTGTGAACGGTGCACGTGTTCAGCAGGCGACTCTTGGTCAGGGTGCCCAGATATCGGTAGGTACAACCCTCTTACACTTTAAGGGGTACGGGGCATATGCGGTAGCGGCATCATCTACTGCACTCGATCCGCACGAGGAACAAACCAATCCCGATGTCGCCCCTCCGTCAAGCAATGTCAGCAAGATCGGAATAGCCATAGCTGCTGTAGTGGTCCTAAGCGGAGGGCTTTTTGCTGCTGGGAAATACGCCTTTGGTTGGTGGGATCCCATGGACGCATCGGGAGAGGTGAGCGGTGCTACATCATCCAAGGCGTCTTCAGAAACGGGGCAGTCTAAAGGTAAATCTACCGGCGTAAAGTCACCTGCTAGTGCGAACGGGAGTACTTCAGAACAAACCGATGGTAGCGGCAGCGCGGCTGCTGATGGACCCACGGAGCCAAACAAAAGGACGTCAGGGATGGTGGCGAAGGTGCCTGAGTCAGACCCGGGCAAAGTAGCACAGGGAACCGACCAGGTCGTACGTACGGTATTTGATGAGACGCCCGATGAGTTTTTGGCACTGGGCGTTGACCCATCGACAGCAGCACAATCACCCGATGCGGCTGGAGCAAAAGCAAGTATCAGCGGTCAGCCACCGACGGGAGCGGGTGCAATGGCATCTATTGATGCGCTGATCCAGGCGAAAAAGCTGGATGAAGCACAAGAAGCACTGGTCAAGCTCGCGCAGACAGGAGTAAATATTCAGGACAAGGTACGAGCGATTGCGGAGGCCAGAGGGCATGCCATGCTGTTGGGTAGTATCGAACGAGCCATGGCAGATAAAAAGTTTTCTGAGGCTCTCGCTCTTGCATCTCGAATACCAGCATCGTCACCGTACCGTGTCGATGTCGATACGCTCGTAAGAGGCGTCAAAAAGGCCCAGGCGCCAGCAGAAATGCTCGTCGACACCACATCAGCACAGGGTAAACCTGACATGCCACCTGAGGAACTAGCGACGGATGCAGTCATGGGGTTCTTTGATGCCATCACCTCTGGCGACACGGAACTTAAAAAGACACTTCCTAGCCTTCTCGTCACGGAAGCGGACTGTGCTAAGGCGCCGACGACACAACAGGAAGATTGCGTACGCTCGGTAGCAGCCCGGAGCACATTGGTAGAGCAGTGGGTTAAGGAATGGAAAGGTAAGGCACTCAATGAAATGACCGCTCCTGAGCCAGTGACGGATCGCTCCGAGTGGGGAGGATTAAAGATCTGGACACTTAAGCTCACGCTTGAAGGGCTAGACCCGGTCGACCTGTTTGTGTTGCAGCTCTCTCGTGAGCGCTTTGCGATGTGGTTCCCGGTGGACCTCCCAGCGAAATAGAGCTGGCGGCTTCAAAGACCTATATCTACACGCGTCCGCGAGCCCCACTGCTCCTTGTGGCGGCTCATCCGAAGGTGATACTGCGATGGATTTAGGCCTGTATATACCTAGGGAATGTATGCCCAGGTGACCCATTTATTGTCAGGGACGTTGTGACCTGTGATGACGAAGCCAACCGATGAGCTACCAGCGAATCCCTGCATGCTGTCACCGTTGCTGATTGGACCGACTTCCACTTGATTCCACAGAGGTACGAATTCCTCTCCTCCGCCGTTGCTGAGCAAGAAGATTTTGTAGGTTCCTGCGTCTTCAGCGAGTAGGAGAAGGTTTGTTCCTCGGGAAATGGCATCGACGTAATTCAATGTGATGCCTAACGGCCCCGCCACTTCTTCACAAGAACCGAACGCACAGCGAATGAGCAGGTTATTGGTGCCGAAGAACCACACGGCATTCAGCCCTTGTTCGCTACCGCGTAGCGTTTTGGCTTCAGCAGGCACGTCAAAGACAAAGGAAAATGACACTGAGTTCGGAGCATTAGAAAAGTTAGAGGCGTAGACGATATCCACATAATCGCCTCCGTCGGAATTGCTACCGAGATATCCCCTGGTAACGTTTGTTGACAGCGAGCAGGGTGGCTGAACGCATTTGGTGTTCGTCACGATCAGTTCGGCGGCGGCGAAATCCATGTCATTAATACTTGTGATCAAGTTAGAAAAGGTCAAATAGGCACAGCTTACGGTGCTACCCACGACCGTGGATTGTGAGCAATAGGATGCCTTACCGTTATCGCCTCCCATCAGGTAGTGATACTTGTTGGCTCCAAGTCCAGTGCTTGAAGTCGAATTCCGGTGAACTGTATTGATGTCCTCTGGCGGTGTGATTCCTCCACTAAAATAGGAGCCAGCGGCATTTTCGAGGTCGCTGTTATAATCGACGGTTCCCTCCGAACCGTTGATCAGACCAATCAGGGCCTCATCGCCTACCGCGACATTTGCATCGATATGATTCATATGGCCGTTAGTGCCACCAAGTATGTCAAACCCCGAGCCGTTATTCGTGATTTCTACTATCCGGGTAAGTGGAGTGTTAGCGCCTTCGCATTCAGAATTTAGTTTGCTGAAGGTCTGTGAAGTGTAGTTTGTGGCGGAGTAAAACTTACCTCCGACATAACTTACTCCCGGCATTGTTTTGTTCTCGGCCGGACACGAAAATAATGCCAGCGGTGTGGGTTCGTTACGTTGACCTATGGCGCAATTACCTTGCAGGCAGAATCCATACTCATCGTCATTGCCGCATGCGCTATAGTTCACCTTGCTGGCATAGTTACAGCCGAAAGCTGCTGAACAGGTATCGGTTGTACAGGTATTACCGTCGTCGCAATTGATATCTGCTGCGGTGTTTAAACATTCCCCTGTGGTCGGCTCGCACGTGTCATCAGTACAATCGATGCTATCGTCGCAATCCACGGGAGTGAGTTTGACGCAGACGCCGTCCGAACACTCTTTGGGTGTGCACAGGTTGCCACCGTCGCATGTTGTGCCGTTCGGGGCATTGACCTCTTCACATGCTCCAGTTGTCGGATTACAGGAACTCTCCAAAACGCACGCTGACGGGTTTGGACACAGGACGAATGCGTATGCAGTACAGGTTCCATCAAAGCACTTAGATTCTGTACTACACAAATCATTATCGTCGCATACGGTATCGTTGCTTGCGGTGATAGCAGAGCATTCGCCATCCACGTCCTCGTAGCCAATAGTGCATTCGTTTGTCGGTAAGTCTGAGCAATCGAGTGTGCCGACGCAGGCTCCGCTGTCATTGCAGCTGTCGCCCACCGTTGATTCCTCACCGTCATCACACTCGGTGTTGGATAAACAGCACACAAAGTCGTAGACGCATTGATCTTCGACGCAACTGCCCACCGTGCACTTGTCTCCGTCATTGCACTCCGCATCCTCCGCACAGCATAGCGGTTGGTACTGGCAAGTACCGCCGACCTCAGTGCAAATATCTTCCGTACACGGATTATCATCGTTGCAGTCAGCCACGCTCTCACAACATCCCTGAATGGCCGCATTGACACACACGCCTCCGGGTTCCGTACAACTGTCGACCGTACAGACACTGCCATCATCGCATTCA
>PKDL01000186.1 GCA_002863065.1 Pseudomonadota bacterium | reverse complement strand
AGGGGGCATTGGCCAGCGGTTTGCGGGCAGCGAAAGCAATCATTGGTGATAGAGAATCTCGAACCGGAACGGATGGGGCGGTATCGCCGACCTCGCATTCGATACACTGAGCTATGCATTGGTCTGACCGACAAGCTGTACAGCAATGGTCAAAAGCGCACCCGATGGATCTGTCGAGTCTTGAGTGTTCTGAGTCCACCCAACCCTGCTTCCAAGAGATAGCGTCTGGAATTTACACGGGGCAACCCTGGCCTGCTGAGTGGCACGCCACGTTTTCGGACTGTGTTGAGAAACGCATCGAACGGGCCACCTCCGCAGGGCTCCGGCTGGTTCCCCCGAACTCAATGAACCGGTATGGCGCGATTTTGAGTGACTTGGGCTTCGAAAAACTGACCCAGTCGATAGTGGAGAGGGTAATAGAGCCTTTCGCAAAGCAGGCATACCCTGAAGTAGCCGCTTGTGGGCTCGACGCACATCATGCGTTCATAGTGGAGTATTCTCCAGATACAGACGACCATCTTAGCTGGCACGTAGATGATGCAGAAGTGACCCTCAATCTCTGTTTGGGAAAGGTATTTAGCGGTGGTGATTTACTTTTCCGAGGTCGTCGCTGCGCGTGGCATCGTGATAGCGCATGGTCGGACGACGAAGTGGTTCAGCTCGCTCATGAGCCAGGTACGGCCATTATTCATGCCGGTGCTAATCGTCACGAAGCGCTTCCTGTGGTCTCCGGATTTCGCCGAAATCTCATTATATGGTGCATATCTAATTGCTATCGAGAGCGCGTAGGGCAAGAGTGTCCAAGATGGTGCCCTGATCATTCTACCGGGCGGTATAGTTGGAATAGCTGAGTTTGTTGGGGAGCGGTTACGGCTCACCCACAGTAGTGTCGAGCGGGGCTAGTTCGCTTCGGCGAGAAAAGTTACGAGCGAGCGTAGATCCGCTACGCTCTCGTAAGACAAGGTGACGGTACCGCCATTACCCCGTGAGCGAATCTTCACCTCCCGGCCGAATCGCGTTTCAAGCCGAGTTACAAACTCTGCTCTTTCGGTGCGGAATGGATCAATTTTACGTTGGGTACCGTTCGTAGGACGCTGTTTTTTACGGGCGCTCACGAGACGTTCTACGGCGCGGACGGACAGCCCATCGGCCTCGATCCGCGCGGCCAAAACATCTTGAAACTCCGGATCATCAGTACCGAGTAGTGCCCTCGCATGACCAGCTGACATACGGCCCATCACTACGCGGTCTCGCAGATCCGGCCGTAGTTTCAGGAGGCGTAACGCGTTCGCCACTGTGGTTCGGTCTTTACCGACCCGCCGTGCCAGCGCATCTTGGGTATATCCATGCTCTGATACCAAACGACGGTATGCTTCCGCTTCCTCAATGGGGTTGAGGTCCTGACGCTGAATATTCTCAATCAGTGCGAGCTCGAATGCTTCCGCTTCACCAGCCGTTCGGAAAATGACGGGTACGCTTGATAATCCAGCCAACTTTGACGCCCGAAGGCGGCGCTCTCCTGCAATTAGGTCGTACCTGCCATCGGGACGTTCTGAGACTACTAAGGGCTGTAAAATACCCTGTTCTTGTATCGATATAGCCAGCTGACGCAATGCTTCGTCGTTGAACATACGTCGCGGCTGATCAGTGCGCGCTACGATGGAGGTTGCGCTGACATACAAGGGTCGTCCTTCGGTAGCAGAACCGTTGGCGGATGAACCTGGGTTAGAAAGAAGAGCGCCGAGACCACGGCCGAGTACACTTGCGGATGACATTATGCCACCTCCAATCGAGGGATACGTTGCATGGCGAGATCTCGGTTGAGAACTTCATCAGCGACTGCGCGATATGCCATCGCGCCTGTACATTGAGAGCTATACAAAAGTACGGGTTTTCCAAAACTAGGGCTTTCAGATAGGCGGACGTTACGAGGGATACATGCGTTGAATACGAGGTCCTTACCATGTGTCCGCACATCCGTTTCGACCTGGTAGGACAGGCGATTACGGCGGTCGAACATCGTCAGTAAGATACCTGAGATTCGTAGTCTTGGGTTCAGTGATCGGCGAACCAAGTCAATCGTATTCATCAGACTCGAAAGTCCTTCTAATGCGTAATATTCACACTGGAGGGGGACGAGAACGCTATCAGCAGCCGTAAGGGAGTTTATCGTCAGGAGTCCCAGGCTGGGCGGTGTATCAATATATATGTAGTCATATTGATGCCGTATCGGAGCAATGGCGGCCCGCAGCCGAGTCTCTCGTGACATGAGGGACACGAGCTCCAATTCAGCACCTGTCAGCTCAATATTGGTGGGCAACACATGCAGGCCCTCAATTTCAGTCCCTTGAAGGGCATCCTTTATTGGGACGTTATTCATTAGGACGTCATATGCTTGAACCTCAACGCTATGCTTGTCCACACCTAGTGCGGATGTTGCATTTCCTTGAGGGTCCAGGTCGATGACGAGGACTTTGTAGCCACGCTCTGCTAGTGCGCTCGACAGATTGACGGCAGTTGTCGTCTTACCAACCCCTCCTTTCTGATTCGCAACGGCGATGACTTGAGACATCTTTTGCTCCGTGAAGTGATGCTTGTATGCAGCGTCCGTTACGTTCCTTTGTAGGTACCGACCTATCGTATCAGGCTAAATACGACGGGTAGGCACCGGAGGGGTAACATGCAACGTACTGAAATCATTGAATAAAGCTATTGTTTCACGTGAAACAATAGCCTGTTCTTGTGGAGAATAGAGTCACGGCCTTGGCGAAGTCAATGGTAAAATGACAATATATTTTGCCATATGTTAGGAACCATATAACTCTGAGGGGTTTAGACGGTTAGATAAAAGTTATCCACAGGCTGAGATCGGCATGAGGGGTCCGCGGTTGTCAAAGGATCGGTCCTGTTGGTCGCCGAGGTGCTGACAACCCTCTTATTGTAGCGGGGTCAGTCTCACATGCACTTTAGATGTCACCTCCGTACGATTGGTGAAGCGGCTAGTACCAATCTGAGCTACTAGGTCGAGGTGATGGCTCATTGTTAGCTTCCAGGACGATGCAATCGGATACTTTGGCGTCCATCCGATAACGTAGGATCCCATACCGCCGACTGCCGTCACGGTCGCTCTCATATCTTTTGGTAAGTCGCCTATATCGATGGCTGCCGGGTCACCGGTATCTACTAGCTTGCCTGTGACCCGAATAGTGCTGCCTCGTTTTTTGAGAGTCCATTTTCGGATGCGGTGCATTCCAACGCCGTCTCGGATCGTGTTTTCTTTCACTTGCCACTGAGCCCCAACCCCAATTGCCACGTCTGGTAGTGGGGTCTGAACTGACCGTAGAGTTTCTTGTAGTGATTGGATCGGCGCGGCGAGTGCCGCGTGGGGCTGGGTGGGAAAAGTCAGCTTTGCTGATTGTAGAATACCTCCCGTGCTCACTTTGGCGTGATACTTCATCCCACGAAGTCGTTTCCAGTGATTCCTCAAGCTGCGGTCGGTGCCTTTTTCCATGCCTTTGGTTCTGAACACACGAATGGCGTCGAATACCATGGTGTAGGTAAACGAGTCGCTGTCCGCAGCGATGGTTTGCAGTGTCCCCTCAAACACAATACGCGGCATAGCGGTCTTCGACGCATCTTTGCCTGCAACGCGTTCGACTACGTGTTGTTGTAAGTCGATCTTGACGCCGGTAGGCGTCTCGGACCGTGATTCTACGACAAGTTTCTGTCGAGGTTCGGATCCCTCGGCAATTAGCTCTACAGTCGTCGGAGGACTTGCCAATGCGAGCACTGGATACAGTAGAAAACTCAGCAGTACTCTCTTCATCATGACTCCGCCAGCTGTGTGAGTTCGTCATCGGTGAGTCGCCACGTCGTCCATTCATCCATAGGGGTCGCACCGAGGCGTTGATAAAATTGTATCGCCGGTGTGTTCCAGTCTAAAACAGCCCATTCCAACCGTTGGCCACCACGTTCAAGCGTTTGAGCGGCTAAATGCCGTAGAAGCGCGCGGCCAATTCCCAAGCCACGGAACGATGGGTCCACATACAAATCCTCCAGATGTGTACCAGCCGCGCCCCGCCACGTGGAGTAATTGGGGAAGGAGAGGGCGAACCCACAAGGTACGCCGCTCCACTCGGCGATTATGCAGTCAAAGGGGCACGCAGAGGATTCCAGTTGAGTGTGTAATGTCTCTGGTGTCGTCCGCACTGCATGTGGCTCTTTTTCATAGGTGGCCAGGTCGACGATGAATTCGTAGATAGTTTTTGCATCGGATGGTGATGCATCGCGTAGAAGAAGCGTCATAAGGCTGTATGGTGACGGAAGATAGTGGGCTGGTCGAGTCGGGTCTTGGTTTTCTCCATTTGGTGGAAAATAGAGGCCACACAATCGGTGCAATAATCCGATATGAAGCCTGCTGATAGCCTCTTCTCCGCAGAGCTTACCTTGACTGTATGCGGCTCCCCGAGTATCTCGCGCACATGGGTGATGTAACGTCTGACAATGTAGAAACCAATGGTGCGACAATCGACGCGACCATTGTTATCCCGGTGTACAACGAAGAGGGGCTGTTATCTACGGCGATTGTGGACCTACTGGATGGTCTATCAGGCGTTGATTTCACCTATGAGATCATTATCAGTGAGAACGGCTCAAGCGATGCGACCAAAGAAATTGCTCTGGGTTTAGAACGCAAGCACGATGCAGTCAGGGCCTTAATCGGCGACGAGCCGAACTATGGCAAGGCCCTCAAACGAGGCATCATAGAGGCGCATGGCACGTACGTACTTTGTGACGAAATCGATATTTGTGATGTTGATTTCCACCAACGTTCGATGGCGATATTGAGAAACGATCAGGCCGACATGGTTGTTGGATCGAAAGCACTCGCTGAGGCGAAAGACAAAAGGCCACTCTTTCGTCGTGCGGGTACGAAGGTCATCAACACTCTGCTCAAGGTGCTGTTAGACTTTCAAGGCACCGACACACACGGTCTAAAGGCTTTCAATCGAGAACGACTGCTTGGAGTTGTGACGCGTTGCATTGTGGATAAAGACCTGTTCGCGAGTGAATTCGTAATTCGTTCCGAAAGAGCATGCTTCAGGATTTTTGAAATTCCCGTTGAAATTGCTGAGAAGCGTCCTCCATCCATTAATCTTACGAAGCGCGTCCCCAATGTACTCAAAAATCTGGCACGTCTTGTTGTGGCGATTCGAATTAAGGGATGACGCAACGACTAGCTGTCAATGTGGATGTGGATGCGCTCCACCTGTATCGAGATATTCATGGTCTTCCAAGAACGGGCGCCTCTCGCGCTGCGTGGTTGATTGGTGTCCCGCGTTTTTTAGAGATGTTCGAGGAGTTCAATTTACGTGGCACTTTCTTTGCGGTTGCTAGCGACTTATTGAATCCAGAGTGTCGTTCAGTCGCCGAAGATGTCGTACGACGAGGACACGAACTAGCAAGTCATAGCCATACCCATCCGTATGATTTGATTCATCGGTCAGATTCAGCGATAGCACGTGAGATTATTGAATCGGATGCGTTGTTGTCCGAGGTACGCGGATCGCCGGTACGCGGTTTTAGAGCCCCGGGTTATAATATCGATGATCGTATGCGGCGTGTATTGGTCGACCGTGGATATCATTACGATTCAAGTGTCCTGCCATGCCCTGCGTATTACCTGGCACGTGCGGCCGTCATTTCATGGCTAGCGCTGCGGGGACGTCCGAGTCAATCTATCGTCGGTGATCCGTTGACAAGCTTTGAAAGCCGCTATCCACAGCGTATATCGAGCGGTGCGGGTAGGGGGCTTGTCGAATTTCCAATGTCAGTACTTCCTTGGATTCGATTTCCGATCATCGGGACGTCCTTGGCGCTCCTTGGCGCTGCTGGTGTTCGGTATCTCGGTCCCGCGCTTGAGCGCATGGAGTTTGTGAATCTTGAGTTCCATGCCATCGATCTGTTGGATGCCGCAGATGTACCTGGCTCTCCCCTCATTGGTAAGCAACCCGATTTAGCCCGCAGCGTTTCAACCAAGCGGCAGGCGTTTGAAGAGGCATTCCGGCGCTGTAGCGCGGCCAGAAACGATACGCTGGAGAACTTCGCCGCTGAATTCTGAAAGGGCGGGGACTTGTCGTGCTTTTGCTTCACCCTATGCTTCACCGTGATGATGAATCGACGTCACTTCGTATGTAGCAAATGTCACCGGGTGAATCGGGTGCGGGCGGAATATCTGGGACGCACGCTTCGTTGCGGGGGCTGTTCTGAAACTCTACGAGCGGAAACACAGGTTTTGGAGCTTGATTTCTCCACCTTAGAGCGTCTGATCTCCGTAGCGCCGGTACCCATACTTATCGATTTTTGGGCAAGTTGGTGCGCCCCGTGTCGGGCTTTTGCACCGCAGTTTGACGAGTTTGCGACCATGCAACACGGGCGGGCTATCGTAGGTAAGATCAATGTTGACGACCATCCAAGAGCCGCGAGAAAGTACAAGGTGCAGTCTGTACCCACTTTAGGTGTTTGGAACACCGGCACACTTCACTATCTTCAGCCTGGTATATTGACCCCAACACAGATGGATGCACTGATCGCGCCGCATCGACAGTACGTGGTCTGATCGCTGCTCTGGCCAAGTCGGCACCACGCGGGTAGGTTACGCTCGTAAGACATGAGCTCTGGTGTTCGTATCTTGCGTTGGGGGGAATATGTATCGCTTGGTTTTGGTGATGTTCTGTTTGGTGTGGGTTGGCTGTAACGAGGGAACAGCGCCCGTGATTGAAAATCTTGAAATCGAATCCACATCATTAGTGGTTGGCGCAGAAAATATTGTAACGTTTGCGCTCGATTTTAGCGATTCTGATGGGGATGTGGAGCTTGCACAGGTACACATTGTGAGTCAGGAAGATGGCGCAACGATAGCTTCAGGTACGAGCCCAATTGATGACGCGGTCGGTGTAGAAGCCGGACGCTTCAGCGGGACATTTGCCATTACTCCTCAGACGGCTGGATTCTTCTATTTTCGTGTCACGGTGCTTGATGCCTCAAGGAACGAGTCTAACGAATTATCGGAGAGCCTTGAGGCTGTTGATGGCTCTGACTAGGAGCGTTATCGATAGCTTCAGGTACTCGGTATAGTCGAGTGTCTATTCGCTCGTAAGTCCATTCAGGATCAGGTCAAGGGCAGCGGTTGCGGATGAGCGCGGACTGATATCCGCGTCGATAGCACTCCGTAGGTAGAACCCGTCGAACAACGCGACGATTGCTTCTGCGATTCCCCTCGTATCATGCCCCTTAAATTCACCCGAATCGACACCACTTTGTAATGCTCCAGCGATAAAATCTACGAAACCCGCATGGTGGTCGCGTTTCATGGATTTTAGCTGCTCATCGACTACCGCAGCTCCGTTGAGCACGAGCGCGAGTCGAAAGTAATTTGGGTCGGATTCAATCAATTCAAGGTTGGCATCGCGTAGGCCCAAAATACGGGAACGTACGCTATCGAATTGGTCCGGTGGCGTCGCTTTCCATCTCCGGAGAACGGTACCGTAGGTCTCATTGCAAATGGCACGGAAGATTTCTTTTTTGGCCGCAAAGTGGAAGTAGATACCGCCGAGGCTCAATGACGCCTCTTTGGCTACATCCCTCATTGTCGTCGCGTCCAGACCCTTGTGTATGAAGCAACGCTTTGCTGCATCTAGGATCTGTCTCCGTCGAACCTCTTCGGGTTGATGCTTCGCCACGCTTGAACCCCCATAATTCGGGCGCTGATTTATTGTGCTGCCAAGGCCTGTAGACGCGGTTTGTTCGTGACGGCCTGAGATCCGATGAACTGTGCCCCACACGAACTTTCCATCCACAGCTTTGCGGTCGTAGCCCGAACTTCGCGGTGGTTCATATCGGATGGGCGCTTTGACCGCAAGCGCCGTTCAATCAGAGGACTTCTCGCCGTACTGCTAGTAGTCCTAAGACTGCCAACAATGTGGCGGGTATCCCCAAAGGTATACGGCCATTACCGCCAGCAGTGGTACACCCGCCGCCATCGCTTCCAGCGACCGAATTGGTTGCATTAGATGATAAGCCGTCGTCGGTGGCGTTACCCGCCACGCAGGCTCCTGAAGCGTTGCATTCTGTTCCTCCGGAGCATTCACCACATGAGCCTCCGCATCCATCGCCACCGCATGATTTACCGTCGCAACTCGGCACACAGTCATCGCTGATGCATTGACCTGACACGCAACTGTCGCCTTTGGCACAGTTGCCACAGGAACCTCCGCATCCGTCATCGCCGCAGGTTTTCCCGGCGCAGGCAGGGATACATCCGTTGGGATCAATGCAATCGAAGCCAGTACCGCTTGCTCCGCAGGTCAGGCCCTGCGCTGCGCAGTTGATTTCGCTTACGGTTCCGGACTCATCACAGAACGTGAGTTTATCCCCGTCACAGGCACCATCCGCAGGGACCCCACCGCAGCCAGCTGTGGCGCTCGGTATGCAGGCTCCATTAGCGCATTCTTCTTCTTTACCGCATACGCCACAGGTTCCTCCACATCCATCATCGCCGCACACCTTATCGGTGCATGAAGGCTCGCATATGGGCTCATCGATACAGGCTCCAAACTTATCGCAAAGTTTTCCGGCCGGACACGTGCCGCAGGAGCCGCCACACCCATCATTACCGCAGACCTTGCCTTCGCACTTCGGCTCACATGCTGTGGGCGCGCATTGACCTTCAACGCAGCTTTCTCCTGCGCTACAGGTGCCGCAGGAGCCTCCGCATCCGTCATCTCCGCAGTTTTTTCCGTCGCAGCTAGGGGAACATGCTTCGACGCAAACACCACTTGCGTTGCAGCTACTACCCGCAGCGCAACTACCACACGATCCACCACACCCATCATCGCCACATTCTTTAGAGTCGCAGCTCGGTTCGCATGTGGTTGCGCTGCACGCGCCGGTTGCGGTGTCGCAGCCGTTCGTACACCCGGTGTATGTGCGCGTGTTGCATTCACCAGCGTTGTTGCATATCCATGCATGTGTCCCCAGGGCACTGCAGCCGTTGCTTCCTGTCTCACATTCATCCTGGCACGTTCCACACGGCACGCAGGTATAGAATGCGTTATCAGCATCCCATCCACAGCATGCATTCTGAGCCGAGCAGTCGCCAGAGATAAGCTCCGAGCTCTCGCAATATGTCAGAGCGGTGCCTGTGCATTGGCCTTCATAAGGGACACCGCCGCACGGGTCTACACATTGACCAGCCTCGCAAGTTTCGCCACCAGTGCAGACTCCACAGGAGCCTCCGCACCCATCCGAGCCGCAAATCTTACCGTCGCAGTTGGGTTCACACGCGTCGTCTCCACACGCTTTGGGGAATTCGGGTGGACCATCTGCCGTTTGGTTACAATCGTAGTAGCTGCCAGCGCTATTCCAGCCGCAGCCAGTGTTTTGGCAGTTGAGTGTTTGAATTTCGCTGTTTTCGCACCAGGTCAGGATTGTGTCATCACAGCATCCTTGGAACGTGAGCCCTCCGCATGAATCCTCTGCAGTGATACATTGACCGGCCTCGCAGGTCGCGCCATCTCCGCAGACTCCGCAGGAACCACCACATCCATCAGAACCGCACACCTTTCCATCACACGCAGGCGTGCAGGTGGCGCCCTGGATGCAATCGTAGCTCGGTGGGTCACTGCCGGGGATTGCTGCGCATGTCACATCCCCTAGTTGACTGCAGTCATAGGTCTGGAGTTCGTCGTTGTCCTCGTTACACCACGTCAGGACTGAGCCGGTGCAGAAACCCTCATAGGTCACCTCGCCACAACCGGTGGGAGCTTCGCATTGTCCAGTGGCATTGCAGGATTGTTCGGGAGCGCAGGTGCCACATGAGCCGCCACAACCGTCTGCACCACAGGCCTTTCCTTCACATGCTGGAACACATTGACCGACGCATTGGCCGACAGCATTGCAGCTCGTACCATCGGTGCAATCGCCACAGCTACCCCCACAGCCGTCGGAGCCACAAACCTTTCCATCGCAGGCCGGTACACAGACACATTGGCCCGCATTACAGGATTGTCCGGAATCGCAGGTGCCACATGAGCCGCCGCAGCCATCATCGCCGCAGATGGCATTGGTGCAATTCGGCACACACGCGGCGTCACATGACAGCGGGTTGTCTCCAGACGGGTCTGCTCCTGAAAACCCACAATCATACCACTCAGCACCCGCATTCCACCCGCAGCTGCTCGTACAGCTTATGGTCTGTACCTGGTTTTCATCGCAGTACTTGAGTTGGCTGCCGCTGCAACATCCTTCAAAAGAGATTCCGTCACATGGGTCTGGTGTATCGGTGCATTGACCACCATTACAGATCTGTCCACTTGAGCATGTTCCGCAAACGCCACCACATCCATCAGGGCCGCAGACATTGGTCCCACAACTGGGTTCACAGCTCACGCCACATGCTAAAGGTGCATTGGACGGTGCATTCCCCGTACCGCCGCATCCGTACGCCATAGTGTCAGTGGTGTAGCCGCAGCCGCTGCTGCCACATGAGGTGGTTTGGACTCCATTGTCTCCGCAAAGTTGCACCGAATCGCCATCGCAACAGCCCTCAAATGGCAGTGAACAGGTACCTGCCCCAGTATTATTCGGCGTACAAGAGAAGCTGCCATTGCACAGAAAATCAGGCGCTGATTCAGCGGCAGTCAGCTGGCCGGATGGTACTGTCATGGTGATGCAGTGAACTGCCCCAGACCATGTGATGAGTGATGTGGAGTCTACCGGTATGTGATTCCAAGTGGGTAAAGTGGATTGCCAGACTTGCAGGGCCTCTGTTTCGTACGTTGTCTCATCTGAATATACGGGGACCAGGTTGACGCCATTTACAAACAGGCTGTTGGCATACGTTCTCCATACTGTTTGGTTATTGTTGTTTGGCATTGGCAATCGGGTCACCTGTAGTGACGAGCCATCATTGAGAATCGCGTTTTGCAATATCGCTTCATTATCGTCGAGTACCTGCTTGTTCACGGAGTCTTGCCACGATTTGTACTCCCCTAAGATCATGTTGTTCTTCGACGTCAGCTTCGCGAACATATCGGTGTGAGTTGTGCCTTCATTCGCGAGAGGTTTCAAAACGACATTCGTTTCGCATCCTAGATAATCGCGTTGGTATGTTTGTAGCTGTGATTCACTGGCGCCTCCGTACCAGAATACTCCCTGGCTGTAATAGCAATTACCCTGCCCGTCGGCGATGAAGGTGCCGCCCTCCCAATTCAGGGGTTGTCGGTAAACATTTACCCCGAAATTATTTCCGACCAGGGTAGGTAACGCATCGTCGTATACTCGGGTGTGATAGTAGCGTGGGTCAACGAACGCGACTTCGCCGGCGGGGGTGCGTACGGATAGAGGTCCGTAATCACGCATCCATATGGAGTTGTTTTGTAGGTTGAGGTAGTTGAGACCGGCGGTACTGACTCCATTCTGAGCCATTGCGTTTTGAAATTGCGTCTTCGACTGTTGTCCTTGATGCACAATATATATGTCTACCACCGGCTTCGCGGCAGCGACTATGCTGGCGTACGTCGTTGGAAAGTTGTTGGTCCACGTAAGGAGTAGCGACTGATGTTGATCCCACTGCGCTACCGCTCGCATTGGGGTCTGCGGAGCGGTAGTGATGCCGTACGTTGCGGGGTTACCGTTCTTGAAGTCGTCGTATTGATCTGCTTTTCCACTTCCGCGCTCACCAGGCAGCGGATGTGCTGGAAGCATAGGCTTTGCTTCCGTGAGGCGTGAAGGGGTATCAGCAGATGTGGTCGACGAGTTGTTGGAACACGCGGCTACGAGTAGAAGAGCAGGGATCAGCAGGAAATTTCGCAACATGTAGTGCCCCTTGATATGGATATATCGTGTGTTTTTATCGCACGACTAGGACATGTAGCGATGTGTGCAGGCGTGGGTCAAGATGAAAAGCGAGCGTCTCCCAATCGTTTGGGAAAATCCTACGCATAGCGTGTCTCAGTTACGCGATCGGATACGATCAATCGGCTATTCTTGTAT
This sequence comes from Pseudomonadota bacterium, assembly GCA_002863065.1. Taxonomy (GTDB): domain Bacteria; phylum Myxococcota_A; class UBA9042. The sequence goes on along the minus strand of PKDL01000186.1, from coordinate 2,604 downwards.
TTCGCTTTGTGTCGCGGGCGCTGTGGATTGAACCTCGTCCGGGACCACTTGAGAGTTCTGGTCCTCAGCCTCGAGTTTTCGATCCAGGTGCAACAGGAATGTATCGACATCGATTAATCGGGTAATGGAGTCACAACACCAAGGTATGTTCAGTGGACTAATTGATGTGTCCATAAGTGACGTAGCAGTAGATAGCGAAATACGGGCTTCTTCGACCCGTTCGAGGCAACCCAAAAGGTATGCGCTATCAAGGAGTCTTACCCCAGCAGCAAATCGTCTTTCGGTGGTGAAGAAGGATTCAGCTTCTTTTAGCAGCGCAGTCTTCAGTTGTTCGCGTCTCGTTTGGTCTGCAGCGTCCCTGTCTTCCGAGATTGATGCCTCAAGGGTTGTTTCTAGTTCTGCAAACCACGCTTCGGTAACTAGGGGCCCGGGAATCGTATCTTGGTCTCCCGCCCGAACGTCACCGAGCAACTCACCACTGCGTTGCGTATTACTCACGTTGACGTCTCCGAGCAGTACATACGCTGGATGGTTAGATTCGATCACTGGGCCTTCGAGTATGGAACCGATGTGCGCATGCCCTTCTGGGAGCGGCTTCTCTGCATTTCGCGAACGTTCGATGGCATCGATTAGTCGTGTTCGAATGAGGTCGGGGTTTGCCTCCACCCAAATAGTCCGTGCGGGGTTCTCAGGATCTTTCACGATGTCTGTCATGATTTTTCGTAACCGTGATTTGGACGGCATATCGATGAGAGACACTTCTAGCAGCCCCTCATCGTTATATACTGCGAAGGCACATGCTGGTTGACCATATTGGATATCGCTGAGCAGTGCGACTGTGAGCCCGTCTCCTGATGGAATTGTCATGTAGGATGGAAGCGAGATTGTCTGAATGTCTAGCGATCCACCACGCTGTTCAGTCACCTCGCACTTAATGCCCTGCGATCCGAGACGATGCACTGCACGTCCAGCTGCTTTCCTGACTCTTTTGGGTAGGCCAGCGTCTTTCAGTGCGGCCAAGTGAGCGCCTTGTTTGGCATGCTCTAGTAACGTGATTAGCGCAATCAGCGCATCTACGTCGAAATGGCCTATGGCTTTCGCGTCATCAAGGGTAGGGGCGCCTATTCTTGCATACGTGTGTAGACGTCGCGCTGTTTCCTGCGCAATACCGGAGGCAGATTCAGGATTCGAAATCCAATTGGTAGGAAATGTCATGCGGCGGCTCTATCGCAGCTGAATGGTCAGTGCAATCTTCTCTAGATTCCTCGGACATACGTATGCTGGTTTCAATCGATAGGGACAAGAGGGGTCCGGAGACCCCATTAATCAGTAGACACGACTCAGGCGTCGTATGGTTCTACGCACTACAGCACGTGACTTGGCTTTCCGAAGCAACATAGGATTCCAACGGGCTGTGGTGTTTTACATCATATTTTCCGTTGCTTAGTTGTATTCCGTCCGAAGAGATAAGTCGGGTATATTTTGCATACGCGATTGCACCGCGGTCCGTAACCCCCACTAAGGTGTGACAAAATGGCGCGATTTCACTAAATCCGGCGATCGCCTCCCGTGATACCTTTCAACACTCAGTAATTATTGTATAAAATATATATCCGAGCCATCGTTCGGAAATTGGCCCACTTTGTGCTGTTGTTGGTGCACGGCGAGACGGTTTGGTGGACTGACCTGTGAACTCTCTCTGCTGTGCTACTGCTGATGTTCCTGTGAACATGCTGCTTTCGGTTCCCCGTGGTGGCTGTTGCGAACGCTAGAACGAATGCTGCGCTCCTGCTCTTACTGAAGTCCGCCGAAACGAATGCCGATCCACGTAGGTAATGTCCTACGTGCTGGAGAGTCGTCGAGGCTGGTTGACTGCGTGAATACTCATGCGAAGCCACAAGCTCTGTCGAAACTAGCTATCGTCTCCACTAAACGGTCTGCTATGCACGGTCGTTTAGGACTGCAGGAAGCAAGCTGAGACGATGTTCCCCGCTCTATCTCGATCTAAACGCACCAAGCAGCCTCGACACTCTCCCCTTCATATTTTTCCAACCGCTCGGTGAATGATCGCATTGGATGATGCGGGCCCACCCTATTGCCCAACATCTGTTCAGAAACACCCCGCATTATGGGTGAAGTCCGGCCGATCGGGGCTATGGATAACCTTGTCGCTTGTATTGTTTTCGACGAATTAGGGTCCTTAATTTGCGACGTTCCGTAACGATGGGGAAACTACGGATGTAGGAACCTCTACAAGTGACGAAAAGCACTTCTGCACCGGCAGTTGTGGACAAAAGGCACCGAGACGGCGGGGGCGTTAATACCTATGCGAACTAATTTCTCTATTAGTTCCATACGTATTGGTGTTTTTTACACAGCCTGCCCCTTCCAACTAGAACGCTGCCTTCGTATAGTCACGAGTGGAGGAACCTTAAATAAATGGTGTCAGCCCAATCTGGAGGGGCGGGGCTAATCCGTTTTACGGGCACTGTCAGTGGTTTGGAGAGAATGGTACAGCAGTCACCTGGACACAAACGCCCATCGAGTCATGCTTGTCTCGATGCCGGCTCGCAGCTCACGCTGCTCGAACGTCCTACCTACGTC
>PKDL01000187.1 GCA_002863065.1 Pseudomonadota bacterium | reverse complement strand
GCGTCTGCTTGGACTAAAAACGGGCGTCCAGTTTGAGCGTATAGCAGCATTGTCTCAGCGCGTCGAAGCAATGACGGGCTTCGTCATACCTCAGCATCAGCCGATCGTGGGGTACAATGCATTTCGTCATGAGAGCGGAATCCACGTGGATGGGCTCATCAAGGCTCCCGATACCTACCAAAGCGTTGCTCCTGAGTTGGTGGGCCGAGAGCATTCATACGTTGTCGGTAAGCATTCAGGCCGAGCACTCCTTCGCCATTTTGCGGAGCAGCAGGGATATCCTTCTGACGAAGACACGGTGAATGCTGTGCTTGAGATCATCAAGAATCGGCGGCCAGATTGGGCTCGCGAAAGCTTTGGTCGCGTGCGTAATGCTCTCGACCGATACAATGAAACCTGCCTTGGCGTTCCGGAAAATCGACTTGCGGACCTGTTTAGAGAAGTCGTTCGGCAAATACCTCGGTCATCGACCGGGTCATAGGTGAAGGCAGCGACGCTGCACCGGGCGGTTAGCCTATCGCATGCCAGCCGGCTGCCACAGCCCGTGGTTTCGCGCCTGTTCAAGTGCATCACGCTCCGGAGCTTGCATCGCATCAAACGCCCGTTTGTAATCTGCAAATCGCCCGCCGGCCCGCCATGCGTCATACGCAGCTAGCCCGATATCCGTTCCACCCTGGCTCAGTCGGTACTCGATCCAGGCCCACTTTGCCGACACGCTACGAATATCGACGCGCCCCCTCAGCTGGCGCCGAAGATATTTGAGGCTTTTGTCTTGTTCCTTGATCGGTGTGAATGTTGCGTCACCGAGTGGCGTATGAAGCTTTGGCACAAATGGTGAGAGGCCGAGGGCGACGCGGGGCATGATCTTCCGGATTTCGAGAGAGAAGTCGACCAGCTCATCCAGGTCGTCTTGTGTCTCACCGGGTAGTCCAATGATTACGTACATTTTGAAAACCCGCATGCCATGCGATGCGGCAAGTTCAGCGGCTCGTATCAGGTGCTTACCGCGCAAGCCTTTCTTTAGCTTTCCGCGGAGTGCTTGGCTTGGCGCGTCACTTGCGACCGTCATGGTCCGGTAGCCACCGGCCGTCAATAGTTCCACCAGCTCATCGTCAAGGCGGTCTGCACGGAGGCTGGAAATCCCTACCCCTTTTCCATGCTCAATTGCTGCACGAAGCGCTGCTTTGATATGGCTGTATTCGCTAACTGCGGCTCCAACAAAGCCGATACGAGGTGCGTCTGTCTGCATAACGTCTATGACGGATTGAAGCGGTGCTTCGCGCATTGGTTGCGCAGTCGAACGCATTACACAAAAGCTACAGAACCTTGGACAACCACGGCTTGTCTCTACCAACATCATATTTGACAGCTCGGCATGGGGTGTCCAGATCTGACCGATTGCAGGTAGGTCGCTCGTCGGAGAGAGCAGCATGGAGGGCACTGCCGAATCGTGGCGTGCGGGAACGTAAACACCAGGTATCTGCGCGAGTTCGTCTAGCAACCGCTGTCTAGAACCCGTCCTTACCTCCGTTAGCAGGGCATCAACTAGTGGTTGTATTACTGGCTCTCCGTCACCCACAATGATGGCGTCTGCGAAGGGAGCTAGTGGTAGAGTGTTTGACATAGTGATTGGTCCGCCGAGAATTATTGGCGGAAAATCATCACCACGTTCAGCGCGCGTCGCTGGGATTCGTGCGAGTTGCAGCATTTCGAATACGCCAGCAAGATCGGGTTCGTAAGCCAACGAAATTGCAATACAGTTAGCCCCGCCAACTGGTCTCCCTGACTCTAGCGTGGTCAGTGGCTTTCGAGTGCGTCGGAGTGCCTCTGGGTCGTCCGGAAGCATTGTGCGTTCGCACGAGATGTCCGGATGCTCGTTTAGTAGCCGATAGATGACCTGGTATCCGAGGGAGCTCATCGCCACCGAATAGGGGTTCGGATACATGAGAGCGATGTGGTAGCTACCGTGTCCGAAGAGAGTGCCGCCTTCAGCGTCTAGGTATTTCTTCCGGTCATCAAGCAACATTAGGTTCGTTTTATCCACCTCAGCTACAGAGAATTGTTCAAGCGCAGTATCGCGTAAGCGATGGCACTATTGAGCTGGTCTCGCATGGCACAGTGCGCCAGGTGTCGGGTGAGGTCAAACGATTTCGGCATGTTCGGTCGTTTCAACCTCAATGACCGGGACGTTTTTGGGTTGAGTTGTTCGCAGATTTATTGAGTGTAACTATCTAGAATATGAACGACCAAACGACATGGGTGGAGATTTCCCGGTCAGCACTGCAGCACAACCTCAGTGGATTGCGTCGCTTGTTCGACTCGGGCCACCCCAGCACCCTGGCACCGGTCATTAAGGCGAATGCATATGGGCATGGTCTGTGTGCTATTGCCGATGCGTGTATCGAATGTGGTTGTGACGTACTTTGTATCAATGAAGTAGAAGAGGGGAAGATACTACGGGCGCACGGAGTGACTGCTCGGCTATACGTAGTAGGACCAACGTTTCCAGATGAAGCTCCAGCCATTATCGCGGCGGACCTAGAAGTGGTCGTCTTTTCCGAGGCCCAAGTCCGTGCACTGGCCGAAGCCGCTGGAGCGGCAGGAGCAACGGTCGGCGTACACGTCAAGATTGAGACAGGTACTCATCGTCAGGGTCTACCTCCAGTGCAGGCGAAGGCACTGATCCAGTGTATTTCTGATACACCCGGGGTGGTGCTGGCAGGAGTAACGACCCATCTCGCTGACGTAGAGGATGAAACAGAACATACCTTTGCACGGACTCAGTTAGAACGTTTTGAGCGCGCCACAGCTGATGTACCTGCGGAGGTGTGGAGACATTGCGCGTCGAGCGCTGCGCATATCCTATTTCCGAGTGCACGCTGGGACATGGTTCGAGTTGGTATTGCAACCTATGGATTATGGCCCAGTCGAGAAACACGCATTTCCGCGGATATCGTGCATAAAGGTGCGCTGTCATTGGCGCCTGTGCTGTCTTGGCGGACGCGTCTTATTCAGCTGACTGAAGTAAAAAAGGGAAACTACGTCGGGTATGGAAGAGCGCATCGGGTGTCTAGCGACCGGCGCGTTGGTTTACTACCTGTGGGTTATTTCGATGGTTTTGACCGGTCTGCCTCGGGCAAAGGTCAGGTGCTAGTGCAAGGACACCGTGCACCCATACTCGGTCGGATTTGCATGAATATGACGATGGTGGATGTAACAGACATCGAAGGTGCCGCAGTCGGTGACGTCGTGACCCTTATCGGGCAAGACGGAGATGAATATATCGGAGCTACTGAACTGGCAGAATGGTCAGACACAATCAACTACGAAATCGTATCTCGTATACATGCAAGGTTTCCGAGAATCGTCCTACCCTAGTAAAATCGGGGGGAGCCCTGATGGTCGTGGTTTAGGCATACATCCCATTCGTCGGATATATCCTGATACCATGGCGCCCAACTGCCGATATTCTGGTGTTGACATACCAAGGAGTTATGGACGGTATACCGAGGGTACATTGTCATGGCTACCCACATTTGATGCATAGGACAGTGATGCCCGACTCCCGGAAAAAAAGGCTATTGCCACCGCAGAACACCTTAGAGCGCTCTAGGCGGCATGAAGACCAGCCGCGGAAGCCGTGTGGACAGATCGCAGCGTTTTTTGACCTCGATCGCACAATCGTACGAGCCAATACGGGGAGTTTTTACATTCTTGATTTGTATGCGGACGGCCAGCTGTCGCTTCTCAGCCTCATGAAGTTAGGTTGGGTATTCCTTCGCTACAGATTGACAGGGGTAGAAAATATAGATGCCTTTACGAAGGCAGGTGCGGCTCTATCTGGGGTGCGCTCCTCGGACATCAAGACTCGCTATGCACGGCTTTTAGAATCTAAAATTCGACCGTTGATATCTGACGCTGCAGTGGAAGCGATTCGGGGCCATTGGCGTCTCGGACACGTGGTGGTCATGCTCACTGCCCAGTCTTCATTTATTGCGGAGCCTATCGGTCACTTATTGGGAATTGACCATGTACTTTGCACTCGATTTGAAGAAGTGGATGGCGTGTTGACAGGACGTCTAGTAGGGCCTGCGTGTTATGGTCGGGGTAAAGTGCACTGGGCGCATGAATTCGCCGCTGAGCATGGTATCGACGTACGTAGCAGTTATTTCTACACCGACAGTCATAGTGACCTTCCCATGTTGTACGAGGTAAAAGAGAAACGAGCGGTGAATCCAGATCCTAAGCTGCGCAGGGAAGCGACACGCCGGGGATGGCCCGTGTTACGCTTTGAGGACTGATGAGTAAACAACGCGCAAACCTAGAATTCGCACCTACATCACTTCAATGGGTCGTGGATGCAACGCGGGCCGGCTTTGAGAGTCATGGTGTCGCCGGGGTGGCGATATATGCTGCTGCAGATCATAGGCTGCAGCGCATAGGTGCCTTCGGAGACGCTCCTCCTTGGACTCGACTTCCCAGGTGTATCGGCACCACACAAGTCGGGGCGCTCGAAAGCAAGGCAGGTGCAGCGGCTACCGTTGGTATAGACGAGTTACTAACGCATGCGACCGAGCACACTTTGGAGCATCAAGGCCGGAACATTGGTACTCTCTTCATCGCTAAGCCAACCGTCGACGAGCCACTGGATCACTTTGTTCAGGTCTTTACAGCGGTGCTAAGTGCTTTTTTACGGGACGAAAACGCTGTAGTGGCGACTGAATCAGTGAATTCCGAAATGACCTCAACGGAAATGCTGAGTGCAGGTGTGGCTCATGAGCTTAACAACCCACTGAACGTCGTGCTCGGTTTGAGTCAACTGATGCAAAGCAATGAGAGCTTACCAGCTGCGGTAAGGAATGATGCTGCTGTTATCGTGTCTGAGGCTAGTCGTGCAGTAGGTGTAGTTCGGCAGTTGCTTAGTTACGGTCGGGGAGGCGGTCTGACTCTTGAAGTTGTGAATATCGCGGAATTGGTCGCAGGTGCGGTTAGTTTCTATGAGTCGTCCGAGCCGGCATCCGGTATTATAATCGATTATGAGCGCGTTGACCCCTCACTACTTGTTCTTGCGGATCCGTATCGTTTTCAGCACGCGATTTTGGCGATTCTGAAGAATGCACAACAGGCGATTGTGCGAGTTGCTGCTCCTGGCGGTATTATGCGCATCGTAGGTACACTGGAAGCAGACACGGTGCGATTGTCCTTTACGGATAATGGACCCGGTATCTGTGCGGATGTACTGCCGCGTATCTTTGACCCCTTCTTTACGACGCGGGAAATCGAAACAGGAACGGGTATGGGGCTTGCGCTCGTTCGTAAAGCTATGGCGGAAATTGATGGGACTGTTGTATGCAGAAGCGATCCCACAGACGGAACGGAGTTCGTTATTACTCTTCCGCGCCACCTCTCTGACTGAATTTATTCGACAAAAGGTACAGAAAATTGAGTGGGTAGCGTATCAATCGTTTAGGTGAATCACAGATTTTCCGATACCCCTTTGGAGACGCTGCATCATAGGAAGACCATGACTGAGCCCCAACCTACCTTGTTTATTGTCGACGATGAACCCAATAACCTGATGCTTTTTCGGCGCTCTGTCGCTGAGTGTAACTATACGGTTCATGACTTTGCAGATGGCCACGATGCGCTGGAGGCACTTCGGCAAGGGTTATGCCCTGACCTGATTCTCAGTGATGTGATGATGCCTAAAGTCAGTGGCTACGAGCTATGTGAGCGGGTGAAGGCACACGAAGATTGGTGCAAGATACCTTTGGTATTGGTAACTGGCCTCAATGAGATCAAAGACAAGATCCGGGGTCTAGAAGCAGGAGCCGATGACTTCATCCACAAGCCATTCCATCCGTTAGAGTTACGGGCTCGAGTTCGCTCACTGCTTCGTATCAAGCAGCAATCCGACCAACTAGAGAAGCAAAATCAGCTGTTATCAGATAGCAACTTGCTGCTCGAGCAGCGCGTACGAGAACGTACTGCTGAGCTGGAAGACATTACACACGGTCTGACCGCGGCGCTGGAAAGAGCGAATAGGATGAACGATGAAGATACCGGTAATCACATCAAGAGGGTGTGTAAGGTATCGGAGCTGCTAGCCCACGAACTGGGGCTTGATAGCGCAACATGTCTCAAAATAGGGCGCTTCGCATCGCTACATGATGTGGGGAAAGTTGGGATTCCTGATGCGATTTTGAAAAAGCCTGGGCGATTGACTCCGGAAGAGTGGGTTGAGATGAAGCGCCACACACTGTACGGGTACGAGATACTTCGTCTTGCTGGTTCCGACGAAGTCGCTCAAAACATCGCGCTATGCCATCACGAGAAGTTCGACGGCACGGGTTACCCGTATGGCCTAGTAGGCGAAACTATTCCATTGGAAGCACGCATTGTTGCGATTGCTGATGTATTCGATGCTCTCACGAGTAAGCGTGTGTATAAGGAAGCGTTTTCATTAGAAAAATCTGAGGACTACATTCGGGCAAATAGTGGGCTTCACTTCGACCCGGCAGTGGTGGATATTCTGTTTAAGAGCCGTGAGCAGGTCATTGCTATCAAAAATGAATATCGGGATACTGCGGGTGAGCCCTGGGCACTCGATGAGACCGTTACGATGGAAATACCTCCGGCTCACATCAGACGCCTGATCGAGGCGACTCGCGGAGGGGTATCTCACTGACACCTGACGGGGGTACTACTGGTCTAATATCCTTGAGACGAAACGCACGGTCTCAGAACCAGGACAGTATCCATACCTTGCTCCAGCGGCAACCTCGGGTCGCGTCAGCTCAGCCAGCGCACGAGCGACGTGACCATCCCAGCGCGTAGCATCCCATCCCCGGGCCATAGCGAGCTCGCGAGCATCGTTGATGTGCCCAAAGCCAATGCGTGTGGCTGCAAGCGCCATCTTTAGGGCATCTGCTTCTGCGATGGTGTCTGGTAGTTGTTTCTTCAAAGCTAGTAGCCATCGGACACCTGCTACAAGTCCTTGTTCCGGGGTATTTAGTCTTTCAGCCTGTACATTTAGCCTCCGTGCGACGTGTGGCATAACTTGTAATAAGCCGCGGCCTCCAAACCAGCTAACTACCTTCGGATCTCCCTGGGACACTTCCATCATCCAGCGCTCGAGCATGGTCTCTGGTAATCCATATTCTCTGGTGATTTCAGTAATCACGTCATGGAAAGGGGGGCGTCCGCCCGCAGAAACCGCTGGCGGTTGCGCGCTGGTTTGATTGGGGTCGGTGAGGGTAGAACCTGATAACTGTGGAGCCCAGTAATTGGAGAAAGTATCCAGGGCCTTTTTGAGCTGCGCGTTACCCTTTCGTACGGCATATGCGATTGGACGTCCTCTGCCGAGCTTAATGCTCGCCTTGATATCTTCTCGGTACGAGAGTTCGGCTGCTACGAGGTTAAAGTCGCTCACTGTCAAATCGTACTTACCGCTTGCGACCCCCTCTATCAATGCTTCCGCAGTCGTCTCGGGTGGTGCGATCTCGACCTTCATTAGTGGTACGCTGGCGCGAAGTGCGTTTAGTGTACGCAAGTACGACGAATTCCCCAGGACCGTAACTGTTCGTCCCGCTAGTTGTTCGACCGACCGAAGAGCCGGCTGGGAACTCGGTTGAATGAGCACTTCATCTACCCGCATGAGAGGTGTGGCGAAGTCCACGAGTGTATTTCGATCCGGCGTGACAGTCAGGGTAGCAGCGATGACGTCCGCATGTCCTTCCACAAGAAGTGGAATCATATCCGACTTACTCCTAGGCACTACGACCTCAAGGTGCACGCCTAGCTGCTTACACAGTTTTTGCGCCATGACGTATTGAAAGCCCATAGGTATGCCCTGATGGAAAAAGAATGCAGACCCAGTGTTGGGTAGGACCATTCGTAGTATGCCGCGCTTCTGTATTTCGTCGAGGTCGAAGGCCGCGACAGGCGTATTGCCTTTCCGAGCAATATATTGAGAAATGAAGTCATTTAATACCTGCTGAAGAGCGCTGGCATGAGGCCGGACAGCCCATGCGATAGGTACGTGTTCCTTAATCGCAAAGGCCACCTTAATATCGTGGCGATATGCTTGATATGCTTCCACTGCATCCGAGTCCATGATCGTCATCCCGATCTCCTCTCTCCCTACGGCCGACAGGATATCCAAGGCATCGAGTGCTTCGCTGAGAGGTTCTATCCGAGGTGGGCGTTGGAATGTTTCGCTGAGCAGGGACTCCATGTAGCTAGAAGATGCTCTCAGGTGAATAGTATGGCCGGCGAGACTTTGGGAGTTCTGCGGCACATCGTCCTTGCCATTTGGTACTACCACGAGCTCCTTGACTCGTCGTAGGGCGCTCGTGAAACGAACGCGCTTTCTCCGAGCTGGGGTGTTGGTCAGGTGGGCGACTATAACATCACCGCGATTCTCCAAGAGTGCGTCAAGAAGCTCCGATCGCGCTTCGATTTCGATGAGCTCTAACTTCAATTCTTTAGCGCGTGCAAAAAGCTCGATAGCTGCGAGCTCTCTGTCGTCCGGCGAGCCGCTTCTTGGGACATACTTGGCGCCACGATGAATAAGGACGCGCAATGTCCCCCGGTGACGTATAGCATCCCATTCTGTTTTTACCGTCCGTTGCGGAATCTGTGGTGTGGTGAGTTTTGCCGCAGTTGGTGATAACTGCGACCGGGTGTGTCCGCTACACGCTAGAGTCCCTACGGCAAGACCTAAAACTACCAGATACGGAACGCACTTTAGGAGCCTAGATTGGAAGCATGTCAGCTCGCTTCGTCTGCTGGGAGACGTAGTCATCGTTTCCTCCATCATTGCGATACGTGCCGGGAGTATATGTTGATTATGTCTGTCACGCTTTGCCATAAAATGACCTTCCGTATTTGGGACGACGCTCTCTTCTGTCTGCTACCATGTCTGTATGAGACTGATTGCAGCGGCAAAAACCGATGTGGGGCGTCGTCGCTTCCATAATGAAGATGCGTTCTTTCTCGATTCTGACCGCGGCGTGTTTGCAGTGGCGGACGGGGTTGGCGGTGCAAACGCGGGTGAAGTCGCTTCTAGCGTACTTTGCGAAACCGTTGAGTCCTACGCCGACAGATTTCAACACGCAGCATCTCGTGATGGCAGCGTAGAATCGATACGAGAAGGTTTGCTCGCATTAATGGATGAAGTGTACCAAGCAGCCAGCGCTCGAATTTATCAGATGGCTGAGGAAGATTCCGAAATGCGCGGTATGGCAACCACCGGTGTCGTTCTTGTCGTCGGTCGTCGGGGCGCAGTGCTAGGTCATGTGGGTGATAGTCGCGCGTATCTCGTACGCTCCGGAAGCGTAGAGCGGTTGACCGTTGATCACACACTTGTGCAGGAAATGATTACACAGGGCTTACTGTCAGCCGAAGACGCAGCGTCGTTTCCGCATCAAAACGTTTTGGCACGTGCCGTGGGTCAGTTACCGACGGTACGTGTTGATATTGCTTGGCTTGATATTCGACGTGATGACTCCATCTTGCTCTGCTCCGATGGTCTTCACCGATACTTTAATGACAAAGAAATTCCGGAACTGTTGGTGCGAGGTGTCGACTTTGCTGTAGAAAAAGCAAACGACTCCGGTGGTGAAGATAATATCACTGCACTCAAAGTCACGCTTCAGCATAAGACACAAGCTCAGGACTCGCAGGTGCTGGATACGCAATCCAAGATTCTTGGCATTCAGAACCTATTTCTTTTCAAATACCTGAACTACCAAGAACTCGTGCGCGTTTTGAAGATCGTATACGAGGCACACTATGAGACTGGCGCTGCAGTCTTTTCTGAGGGGGAGCCAGGCGACGTATTATTCTTGGTGTTCGCTGGGTCAGTCAGTGTAGCCAAAGAAGGTACGACATTGACGAGTGTGGGACCAGGTGAGCACTTTGGTGAACTCGCCTTTATTGATGGAGCGCCGCGTTCCGCCACTGTTACTGCTCGCGAGCCGACGACGCTTCTGAAGATCACTCGTGATGACTTCCGTAATCTCACACGTACCGACCCGGTGGTCGCGAGCAAGCTATTATGGTGCTTTGTCAACCACATGTCCGTTCGACTCCGGGATCTATCTCGTAGCTACGTGAAGGCGTGGAAGAGGTAGTTAGTAGAAATACTCCGCGGGATGCCTCTAGCATCATCGTGGTGCGTCGAAGCCTCTCTGGTTTACCCGAAGTCTTTCTGGTCAAGCGGCACAAAAACAGTGGTTTTATGGGAGGACAGTATGTGTTTCCGGGTGGCAAGTGCGATGTCACCGATAGCAGTCCAGAAATTATCGATAGGTGTCTTGGTCGTGCACCCGACGAGGTCGCGCAGATCCTGGGTATTAAGCCGGTCCGTGCGATGGCCCACTTTGTGGCTGCAATACGAGAGACATTCGAAGAGGCTGGCGTCCTCTTGGTACAAAACGACGCCGGTGAGCTGCCCACTGCGGCCGCAGTGAATGAAGCCCGCATGTCGCTGAGTTCCCGCGGATTCCTGTCTATACTACTCGAATATGGTTGGTATTTAGACCTGTCTGCGCTGCAATACTATGCTCATTGGGTCACTCCTGAAGTAGAATCCCGGCGTTTTTCGGCCCGCTTTTTTCTTGCGCACGTTCCTCCAGAGCAGGCTGCGTCACATGATCAAATAGAGACAACCGATGGTCGATGGCGAACCCCATCAGACGCGTTGGGTGAGTATGAGCAGAGTGAGATTGGGCTACCGCCCCCGCAGCTTCACTCACTTACGGAATTTAGTAGGGCATCCTCAGTCGACGCGGTTCTCAGTCTCGCGGCTAATGCACCCGTGAGGCCATATGTCCCTCACTTTATCGGCGGTGACCCACCGACGCTTGTTCTGCCCGGTGATCCATTGCACCCGGAAATACCGGGCGGGGGGCTCCGCCGGTTTTCTCTCGAAAAAGGACAATGGCGCATGTATTTCGAGGAACCTTAGCGGCCTTTTTGCACGCAGGTTTCGAACACTTCACACGATGTTCCCAGGCATTGTATGGCCTCATTCATAATCGTCCTCGCTGCGCCTGAGGCGTTGTCGGTACCTACGAGTACTGCCGAACAGTAGCGGATACAAACGGTCATGTTTTTGCGGAGCTGAGAAAAGATCTCAGGTTTACACTCCTTCTCGTGTTCGCAGAGTGATTTACAGGTCGCTTGGGCTTTCTCCGGCGTAAACGCTGGTACTGGATCGAGCTGTCGCCGTCGTGCTAGTTCCGTTTGGACGCAGCGCTCAAAGTCATCACATTTGACATCAGCACATGCTTCTTGTGAACGGAAAGACTCCAGCGTGTGTCGTGTTTCATCACTCGGGCTCTCACTAAGTGTGAGGCACTTTTGCATGCATTCAGCTGCACTGCTTCCCGTGGACTTACCGCATATCTGCAATTTGTTACATGACCGAACGCAAACCGTCCGGAGGGGCTTTTCAGGTGTATTCTTCGGCTTTGGTTCAATGGCTTCCGATGTCTTCAATACGGTGCTCGGTGACGGCTCTCCATCGGGCACAGGCTTTTTTTCATCGGAAGGCATCGTGGTATGACTCGTCTTCCTGCTGGCTTCGAGCGTTGCTGTCTGCGCGCCATTATTAGTGGGAGTAGCGGTTTCCGTCGTGCTTTTTTCCAGCGCAGTCACGTTATCTTGACACCCGATACAAGTGGCAATGGCAGCAGCTGCCCAGATGGTAATAAGTCGATGAATAGTTCTATTTTTCAAACGCATAGGCCCACGCTACCTCAGCAAAATACACTTTGCACTGTGTTGGGATAGCCGAACGGCTTGCCAGGGCGGCCGGCGAAGTACACCATTGGTGTGTGTCCGCTCGAAATATACAGTCTCGACGGTTTGGATACCGTCTCACGCATGACGGTACATACTGTGAGGCCCGTGCCCTTATCGTATCCGCGCCCACGCTGTTTTTACGCGTGAGTCGTCAGCTTCCAGTGAATGCAACGGTTGACCTTGAGTGGGCTGGTCCAGGCGGGATTCGGCTGGAAGGCACATGCCAACAAATAGGAGCGCAAGCTCCTGACGGTTGGTTTACTTGCGAGATACGATTGTGCCGTGTCGCTGCTCGAGAGAGTCAGCATGCACTGCAATGGTTCCTGCAAACAGAGTTAAACTTTGAGACCACCCTTCGGCCTGAATCAGAGGGAGCGTTTTGGGCGATTGCACTTGATGGTGCGGAGGATGCCTCCAAAAAGCAGCAGGCGCCTGTCAGAACGGGGCCCGCGGTCAAGATAGCTGGGCAGTCAGCAAATACTCCCCATGTACCACCACTGAAGACAGGATATGGACCTACTAGTACCGATGATATCTTGCAGCTGCTTGAGAAATATGAGTCGAAAGTCGGCGTATATCTGAACGTCCCCTGTGCCTACATTGTCGCGGGTGCGTCTTACTGGGGCAGGGCATTGCGGTTAAACGAAAGGTGGCTTCAAATCAATACAAATGCTGTGGTCCCGGGGCTAGGCGTCAGAATCCGTTCTGACGTCACGCTTGAGATCGATGGTGTCAAGCGTGCGGTGTCTGTCCATGGAGTGATGAGCCGTAAAAAAGAATTACCGTCCGGTGGTGCATACAAAGCGACTGTGGCGCTAATGATTCGAGACATTGATGAAGGGGATAGCCCTGGCTTATTTCGCCTGTGGCTGGAGAAGCATTTAGATGCGCGCCGTACGGCAGATGGGCAGAAGTGACATGGGGCCGTTTGAGTATGGTTGGAAAGCCGGCAGCCTATTGCCCCTGGCACTATTCGTTTTATGCTGCTTTTCCAGTTGTGATGATAAGTCACCCTGCATTCCGGTGTGCGAACGGCCTTTCGATTTGGCCAAAGCCCATGCCAATCAGCGCGTTAGCCTGCTGCGTAAAGCGCCCGGGCCATGGCCTGAGCTTGCGGAGAAGCGTTACCGTGTTTGGCGAGAGACACATGCAGCGCAACGCGATGCCTATGTATCCAAGTGCATAGCGGTGTGTAGCCCGGAACGCGTATTGTGCCAAAAGCGATCGATCAATATTTCTGAGTGGACAGCATGCGGTCAATAATTCTCAGCAGTCTCATATGCTGCGTCGCAGGCACACCTGTCGGCGCTTATGCTGAGAAGGAGCCCATCGGACGGTGGCGCTACACCCAAGATGCGAAGACAGTAAAGGTCATTACCATTGCGGGCTCTATTGGAGCGTGGCCGGCCGGTAGTTTCAGTCAATTCTTGGGAGAGGTTTGCGCCAATGCTGAAATTATTAATCGATCGAAAACCGGATATGGCGCGCGCGCACTGAAACACCGATTCCGGCAACAGTTGCTCAGAAATCGTCGAGTTCATCTAAGCGATGATCGGTTTGAATACTGGCTATTATATGCTGGTGGTTTGAACAGCATTGGTACGCCGGGAATGACCATAAAATATCAGGTGGAGACCTTTCGCCTTGCTCATCAGCATGGCGTAAAGGTGGTCGGTTTGTCTCTGGGTCCCTGGGGGGATGAACGGGACCGCCGTTGGGCTGGGTTAGCTGGCCTCAAGTATCACCGCAGTACGAGGAAGGTCGTTGATTTCATCATGGGCAGACTTCCACGGAACGAAGCGCTCGAGGGATACGTACCCAAAGAAGAAAGATACCTACCCAAATGGAAGCCTGGAGAGCTGCCGAACATTTCTGTCGACATCTACGATAGCCCGCTTCGCGATAAAGGCGCTGCGCTTCGATCCATTGCCTACCTCACACGACGCTATCGCCGAAGTTGGAAGCTCAAAAGGCGATTCCCCAATGAGTCTCAAATCGTTCAGGAGGCTGCGGAGATACCGCGCTGGTATCTGCGAACCGACCTTAGAAGCTTCGACCACATTCACCCTAACTCTGAAGGGCACCGGCAGATAGCGCGTACGGCATGTGCATCATTACCTATGAATTGGCAATGTGATTGCGCTGTACTGGAACATCTTCGTTGGGTTCGAGGTGAAGGGATTACAACGAACACTCGGAATGTAAAGTGAACCTCACGCTGGAATTTGACCGAGGAACATTGCTCATCTCGCCTCGAGACTTGCCAGACGATTGTATCCCGGCCGGTTTCGTGCGTGACACGCGTGCGGGCGGCCGATTGCGCGCGATGGCATTAGAGTACCGGCGAGCTCTGGCTACTCTGATACGTGCTGGCTATACGGTAGATGATCGGGCACGTGCCTATCGACAGCTCAATCGTCGACCTCGTGAAACCAGGGTGCCATACCCACATCAACGGGAAGCTCATGAAGCGTGGTTAGCGCAACGGCGGCGTGGAGTCGTAGTGCTTCCGACAGGAGCGGGTAAGAGCTTCGTGGCAGAAATGGCAATCGCCAGCACGCAGCGTTCCACGCTCGTGATCGTTCCGACGCTTGACCTCGTAGCCCAATGGGCAAGCAACCTTGAGCATGCGTTTGGTCCGCCTATCGGTCTTATTGGTGGTGGTTCATTTCAAATCGAAGACATAACGGTTTCGACCTACGACTCGGCTTACCTCCACATGGATCGCTTCGGTGATCGTTTCGGCTTAGTCATTTTCGACGAAGCGCACCATTTGCCTGGTGAATCGATGAGTCAAGCAGCTGAGCTAAGTATCGCTCCATATCGTTTGGGACTGACTGCAACCCCGGAACGACCAGATGGCAGACAC
>PKDL01000023.1 GCA_002863065.1 Pseudomonadota bacterium | reverse complement strand
TGCCGTTCTCCCTTCGCCTTATTCGATGCAATATCGGGCCCCCACACGATGGCGTCGTATGTGCGGTCCGACCCTGTAATGTGAATAGAGTGCACAGAGCTATGATTACAGAGATAGACTCCTAGGCCGACGCCACCATCCACGATGCGCACGAACCCGTCATCGATTAGGGGCTTGAGGGCAGCCCGCCAGTATGGCGATAGATACGCATTCACTGGGTTTGACTTAATGAGGACCACTTCATCATCAACAAAGAGCTTGTACAGTGCGTCCGTGGGGCAGATCGATCCCACATTTCCTGCGCCAAGTACTAACCCCACCTTGCCATCCTTCAGCCTACCGGCGGCTTTATCACGGTATAGCCGGCCCTGCGTCACAGGATGATCTGGTTCGATGTGTACTTCCGCAGTCATACCCGCAAATAATGCCGCATCAAGAAGGTCCGATGGGAAGACTCGTACCACGTGCCGATCTCCACGTCGCCATGTCTTCGAGACCTGAGGTTGCCCCCCATCACGCAGGCTGTCACGAAGAAGACGGAAGCACCGCATCGTTGGGACCAACTCCGTCAACCATGGCTCGGCACCGGAAATCCCGCCTGGGTCCAGGCTACGTACATCGCTTGTAGCCTGAGCCCACGCATCACCGACACGCGCTAAGGCTGTCATACAACGGTCAAGATACTGCACCCGCTGTTCCAACCCGGTGTTTACCCACCGATCTGCAGCTTCTTGTAGTGTTTTTAGCGCCTCGTCCGCGTTCGAAAAATCGCTAACAGTTGTGGTCTCTGCCAGTGACACAATAGCCCCCTATGCAAGTAGATTCTTGGTCCTACGCACCCTCAAACCCGCATGGATAAGCGAAGCGCCTGCCGCTATGCGGCCGCACCACTGCTGGCGCTAACCCCACTGGCTGAAGTTGCGATTAACCGTGCCTATGCCGACCTTATAGCACGGTTTATTCCGTCTTTTGACGCCCCACCGTATCGTGAGGCAGCTTCCAAACAGCTAGAGGCTGACGCTACCCGACCCACCCCGACCGAAGTTCCACACCACGGTTGCGGGACCATTCCCCCGTAACAGCCACCTTGCCACTGCCCGATGCCCCCTACCCGGAAGCTGGGCGTATATTGCTGTTGATGAGGAACCCGCCTGAGCTGTACCCCAGCCGTCAAGATGATGCAGTGTTTGGCCTGGCGAACCATCAATGATTTCAATGTCGTCGGAGAGCTCGATCCGTACCGTACAGGCCCCCGCAGCTCCAATGCCTTCTCCATATTGAAGGCTAGACGACGGCAAGTACCCCCTGTTCTCCACTACAACCACAACCTGCCGCAAGCCATCCCCCAACGGTTCAACTCTTACCGTCGGGACTACGTGAGGTAACGCACGAAACAAGCGATCTGCCACGAGAAAGCCGCGCTCTAGCTCGTTTTCCAATAATTCCAATGGCGGATTACGAACTGTATGCAGATAGTCGATCCCCCCAATCTCCACCGCGCCAAGCTGTGGGTGCTCGAACTCAGTCCACGGCGACACACAGCTTGGAAACGCATCTACAAAATGCTTCACCATAGTCCGAAGCTTCCCCGCATCTGGCTTAGTAAAAAATTTCGCTGGGTCCGGATTGTCGACCCCTGCGGTGCCGAAGGGGTCCCAAAGTTCAAAGGTGTACCCAGCGACACCAAAGGTCGAGCCCAAACACTCATCCCACGTACCAACGATGGGATTTTTTTCGTCGTAGGTGAACTCGGGATGCGTCGAGAACACGCGATACTCGGTGCCCTCCACTGCGGACTCCGCTAATTTACGGAGCAATAGAACATCCCCCATCGGTAGTGGGTCCTTAGGTGAGTGCGGCGCCGTCAGGAGACACCCTGTATACGTGTGATTCGTAAGCGCTGCCGCGATGTTTTGTCGCGCATGAAACGCGTCAACAACAGTACGCGTTTCAATTTCTGATAATGGATACTTTCCACCATCCATCCCAAACATCGAAAATGGTTTCCAGCTCGCCGGAAAATTACGGTTGAGGTCTTGCCCATAAAGATACGGTGCCGAGATCCACTTTTCTCCATCCCAATCGATGAATTCGCCTTCCTGGCACATAAAGTATGCGTCATCAGGGCTGTCCTCCAACGTTCGTGGCCGCATAAGAATGGGTAGCTCAGGGTCGTGAACAAATGGTCCCGCCGGGTCCTTCCAGCGCATCCAGCGAACAACTCCATCGCCGTCCACATCGCACGGGTCCAAGCCGGACCGCACGGTACCTTCAACAGGCGGTCGAAGACTCGATCGAATAAAGGGTGCGCCTTCATGCATCGCTTGGAATCCATCTGGGCTAATGCATGGAACTGCGTATACCGTATGCCTCGATAGACGCTCAGCGCCCGCATCCGTCTCTACCGCGGCCTGGACCCAAGTACTTATGGCCGAGACCGTATTCATCACCCCCGTCCACTCCACGGCATGGGTGCCGCCATCAATCCAAAACGCGGGTCGACGATGCTCACCTCCATCGTGACGAGCGAGCGTAAGTAAAAGTATCGGTCTGCCGTGCCGAGTTTCCCCCAAAGTCTCTATAGAAACCCACTCGGGATGCGTTGCCGCAAGCTGCTCACACCATGATTCGAGCTGCGGAAAGTCGAAGTAATCGTTTCGGTCGTACCAGGTGAAGCTCATGTATCCTCCGTTCGCTGGACCCTATCAAACGCACAAGCATCTGCCGACCCACTAAGGGGTACTACTTCACGTGAATGTTGGTAATTGCAAGCAAACGGTACGAGTGCGAAGGGGCTTACCGATGAAACGGGTTGAGACCCGCCGCGTGGTCCGTCTCATCGTAAATGGCTCCAAGCTGAGGCACGGCGTTTCGGAACGAGGTGAAAATTCCAAATTTCAGGGTGAGCGCAGCTGCACTGCATCCCTGGCAACCGCCCCCCATTCTCACATGCACAGCATTACCGCGCACTTGCTCTAAAGTGACATGTCCATCATGGGCTGCAACACCAGGATTTACCTCAGTATCAATAACATGTTGAAGTTGCTCGACGAGCTCCTCTTCATCAGGCAACCCTTCGAAGAGTGAAGCGTCCACTGCGTCAATGCCGCTATCAATGTGCGTACGGATACTCGTACCTATGCGCTGTGATAACGGACGCCAATCCCCTTCCTTACCTGATCTGCGCGCAATCTTAACTACCGACTGATCTATCTGAATCCAGGCAACCTCAGGATGGGTAAACAGCGCCTCCGCAAGAGGACTACCTGCTGCACTATCCGCGTCAGCGAATCGCCAACTCAAGTTTGGTAGTACATCTCGATCGATTAGAAAGTCACATTGCCGATTGTCGCGACTCGGACGAGCGACAATGCTGACCCTCTCCTCGTCGGTTCTCATCAACGGCGTATCCGGAACAATAACCTGTGGACTCCGCACAGTACGGGGGCTCCGTTCCGCCACTGCCGATCCATCCGTACCGGTCTTCGGGGCATCCACCCCCGGCGTCTTAGCTTGGCCAACCGGTTCCCTTGGCCGCACAGGTACAGAGCCTGCCTGGCTCGATCTCTCGACTGCGCTAGCGGTAGATCCTGGTTCTTCGAATACGCGCTTAGCCGCGGCCACGACCCCCGCCTTCACGACTTCTTTTATTGAACTACGTATCCCCATACCACCACTACTGAGTTTCTATTCAACAGGTTCCCCTTTGACAGTTCGTCACACTCGGAATGACATCGAGACAATCCACCCCCAGCCTTCCATTATCGGACTCACACAGATCCCTATAGGTCATTGAAACCATTGGCGCTGACCTTCCCAAACGGCACGTGCAAGTTCTGGCACGACTTCTGCTAACGGTACCACTGTCCTGTGTACGATTCAGGCATGAGGACCGCTACATGCGAAAAGCATACATTGAATAGGAGTTGCTTTGAGACACGGACTCACGATCCCTGAAATACTGGTTGTTCTCAGCGTTACAGGCTCCCTAGCGGCTGCGGTGACGGTTGGAATTGGACAATCCGATGCATCGAAAACAGAAGCGGTCGGGGTACACTTGGTTGAACTCACCCAATCTGTCGAAGAGTTTATCGACGATACGGGGCGCCGCCCTCGCCACCTTGGCGAACTCATCGATAGCAGAATCATAACCATTGATGACACTAAAGACCCGTGGGGGCGAACCTTTTCGTATCAGCCGCTTACGGACGAGGGTGAAGACTTCATCATTTGCAGCCGCGGTGTCGATGGGCATTTGAAGACCGGCGATGACATTTGCGGGGATGCAGACTAGCGAAGTTTTATTACGGATATCTACCGTTTCAAAGCTGCTGCTACCAGAACGCGGCCCCTGCGAAGCACGTCCGCACCCGTCTTAACTAACGTAAATGCATCCACTCCTTTGGGACGACCATGCTGACGCGGAAAGTGCTTTACCGGTATCTGAGATATCTCAAGCCCTGCTGCCTGAGCCTTGAGTAAAATTTCGGGTCCAGCCAGATTTGCTTCAAACACCAAATCGATCGTTTCCAGTGTGTTGCGACTCAACAACTTGAACCCGCAATCCACGTCATCGAAACGCACGCCAAGCGCTACTTGTAGCGCCGTATTATACGCCAGCCCAATAGCTTTACGGTAAATACGGTCCCCACGGTCCACACGAACTCCAGCCACCACGTCAAATCCGAAATCCATACGGGACATAAACAGGGAAATTTGCTGTGGGTCGTATTGCCCATCCGCATCCATGTAGACGACGCGCTCACCAACCGAAGCATCTAACCCAGAGCGAACTGCCGCACCATACCCTCTACGCGTCGCATGAGAGACAACTCGTCGTCTTGCACATCCGTGCACAGGTTTTGCCGCCCCCGCGGTCCCATCATCGCTCCCGTCATCAACCACGATGACCTCAGCGTCTGTTGCTGGACTTGAGAATAATTCAGATAGGATTTTATCAACACCAATGAGTGTAGATGGCAGGTTTTCCTCCTCATTATGGCACGGGAGTACAACGCTTAGCCGTATTGGGTTTCCATCTGGCATTCCTCCACCTACCCCTTTCCTCTGTCAGGAGCAAGTGCTACTGGCATTTGCCCCTGCGCCGACACCAACCTCCCCGATTTTGCGCTAGGTCAGACGTCCTTTATCTGAACTCCTGAAAAAATTCCGTATACTTGCGCTAATGAATCGAAGGAAATTCCTAGAACAGACCTCGGCCGCCGCTGCGGCGCTCGCTTCGGGTTGCGGTACCTCCGCTACCGGGGATGCCACCAGCGCCAAGCCTTTTCTGTCCGGCTGGGGCCAAGTTTCTGACCAACGCGCCAGCTCACTTCTGTCCGGAACAAGACGGCCAGAGGGCGTTCTAGAGTTATTTCTCATGGGAGGCCTCAATCCTTGGGACACGTTTTACGTGGTACCGGAGCATGGAGACCCCAAGCGAAATGGGGCATACAGCGGGCAACAATGGTGGACATTTCAAAACGGTGAAGAGAGCGTGCCCGACCACTTTGCGTTGTGCGGTGGAGGCGACCGAGCGCTCTACGAGCCGTTTGGGTTCGACAGCAACAACAAGCAGGTCAATCTAGGACCATGGCTTTGGCCTCTACGCGACCGCCCCGACATACTCCGACGAACACGCCTCTTTGTGATGTCGCACGATTTGGAACCCCATCAAGCAGCGGCCCCGCTAGTCCTCGGGGGGCAACCTCGCGGGACACCGCGCCTCGCGACGACTGGTGCGCACGTCCAGCGGTTCTGGCAGGATAAAACGCCCAATAGAACAGCGCCATTTAGCTACGTACTACACCCCAATACGCACTATGTGGCTGGATTCAATGCGGAGGCTAGCTTTGCGGTGGGCAACCATCCTGGAAGGGCGCGACCACTGGCTGTACGTGTGATGGCGGATAACCCGCTCGCACAGCAATTGTCGAGGTCGCAAATCGCCGACCGGGGCGCTGTCGATGCTGCCATGGACTATTACGTCGCAAAGTACCGTTCACAATACCGGGGCTACGGGGCCTCGCAACTCGAA
The DNA here is from genome assembly GCA_002863065.1 of Pseudomonadota bacterium. Taxonomy (GTDB): domain Bacteria; phylum Myxococcota_A; class UBA9042. Next base: position 8,684 of record PKDL01000023.1, on the reverse strand, counting down.
CAGTATGCGTACGCACGCGAGGCAATGCGCCGCGCGCCCGAGCTACAATCGATTCTTACCGAAGATGTCCTCGCTCCGGTCTCAGGGAGCGAGTGTGGAGACGACGCTGACTTAGATGTAACTGCCATGGGGCTAAACCTAGGGGCACATCTGCTAACCAGCCCGATGCACGCCGCGCAATACGTTCACGTGGTGGATAGTGGGTTAGTAGAGGCAGTAGACGGCGGATACGACACTCACAATTACCACGTTCGTGCGACCGCTAGAAATACCGTTCATATGTGTCGTCGCCTATCCGCCATCATTAACGAACCAGATGAACGGGACCCGCAAAAACTCGACCTCGACCGGCATATGATTGTGCTCTCGACGGAAATGGGGCGCTCTCCATACCCCGAGCTGGGGAGCATCCGCGGATTGAACCATTGGCCCTACGGCTTCATTGTCGCGGTCATCGGCGGGCCAATATCGGAAGAAGAGTCGGGGATTGTAGGTGCCATAGGTGAAGATGCCCGAGCGACCGAATTTATAACCCCGGCGGAATTTCGATTGGGTCTGCTGCTAGCACAGGGAATCTGGCCGTTTAGCCACGATGCATTCGCTATTCCCGATGTACGTGGTGTCGGGACGGAGCTCGATGCCGCTATGCGAGTTCGGGATTTGATGTGGGGTATGCGTACATGACACTGCGATCCCTGGTCATAGCACTGGTGATGGCCCCACTGGTGGTTGGATGTTCGGATACCAGCGTACCTATGAGCCAACCGCCCTCGGATGCAGGCGACGAAGCGTTTATCAAGCGTGTCATTCCAATCATGTGGGGCCGCAAGCCATCTTCGATTCGCGAAGTAGATATCTTAGTACAGCTGATAGAGCAGAGCAGCCGAACGGATGTAGTGTACCGAATGTCTCGCTCGGCGGAATTCGTGGAACGCTGGTCATTATTTCTGCGGGATCACCTCGGTGTTTTCCGATTAGGTGACCAGTCTAATGCAGATTGTTACGGTCGCTCACTACTAGCTCGCGATGATGCCGCCCTCGCGACGCATGTTCGAGACACAACCCCGGATGGACCGGCATTCTCAGAACCATTCACCATGGTGGATATCATGCGTTCCAGCCTTTGGCTTGATGACGTGAGTCCATCATTTGAAGCCCACCTTTTTGCTTGGCTGAAACAAGACTATGCGCTTCCAGATGCAGGTGCTGGACGCGCAGCTCGTCAGGCGAAAAGCGAGGTATTTCTGCACCGCTGGCTTGGTCGACGCATGGAGTGCCTGGCCTGCCATAATTCAGACCAGTCGGTCACAGACCATACCGACCCACAACTAGACCGCGCGTGGCCGGTCGACATATCCGTAGAACGGGCCGTATTCGGACAAAGCACCGGCACCGGCTTCGAGATGCTACGGCCGTTTTTTCGTCGATTTCAGGTAGTCGCTGGAGCGTATTATGACGGCGACGGCCCAGAGACAGATGCTGGGTTACAGGCAGAAATAAATGCGGCCATGGCACCGTGGGGCATGGCAGCGGATTGCGGGCGTTTCAAGCACGGCAGCGAAATTCGCGAGGATGACCAGGGCGAAACGGGCACCTTAGCTGGCAGCACCAATGCTCGAGCCTCCATTTGGGATTTAGAACGCTTAGTAAGACAAGGCTTCGACTCACTACGACATGCGGATGCCATCGAGGACAAACTGTTCGACATCAACGGACCAGATGCCCTGGCGTGGATGACTTCACAACATCTCGTAAACTCTGTGTGGAAAGAAGTTTACGGTCACCAACTCACGATTGCGACATGGTTCCCGCGCACCTCCGAACAACGCGATACACTGGCATCCCTTACTCGATACTTTGTAAAAAACCACTACTCGCTTGGTGCACTGCTCGCCGCAATCAGCACGTCACCCCACTTTAACAGATTGCCACCGGCAGAAAGCGAACCAGCCGATCATCTGTTTGCCGACATTTTTGACCCATGGACAAACGATGGTATTCCCGCCTCCGAACGTCGTAATCACGCCGGCGACTTAGTGCACCGCTTACCTGCTCGGGTGCTTTTGAACAGCGTGTACCACGCGTTAGGATGGCATCCTCCAAAGGAATTCCCTGAAACCTTTCTTTCCCGCGACGCAATCATTCAACGCTCCGCCGGCGTATACCTGAAAGACGGTGATGCAGGCTTTGGCGGCATTGGGTTTCAGGCACAGCTCGCATGGGAAGACGTCTTTGGAGCATGCTACGACGTTGGACCATGTCCGCTGATCGCCACTGGCGAGAGAGGCGAGCTCACAGAATCCGACTTATGTCTCATCTGCGCTGAGCCTGATACTTTTTGTGCAATGGATGACAGATGCTGCGACTTGGAACTGAGTGAAGACATCTGCCCATCCACCTGCTCTGCAGAGGACATCGACCCGAGAGGGATACCCACCCTGATGGAGGGGCCTGTGGACGCGCTCTTCATAGAACGCTTGTTGAGGCATTCCCAAAACGTGGTGGCCCAAGGTGGCTCTCTTACGCTTCGGGATGTTTTGGGAGCCCTCAAAGACCGGCTGCTTACGGACCCGATAATAGAGGATCCATCAGAGGTCGCGGTTATAGAAGCGCTTGTCGGTACTACACTCGACACCCCGGTTGACCCAGCAGACCTGACACTTGACGCTAAAATACGACGTGTCTGCGGCGTATGGCTGGCTACCCCGGACTTTCAGCTCTGGGGCTGGACTGGGAACAATCGCCGTACTCGGCCTGTCTCTTTAGTAGCCCCTGGCACAGAATTCCTCACGCTCTGCCAAAACATCACGAAGCCGATGTATGGCGCAGATGGAGCCGAATGCGCTGGAAACGAGGTTTTTATCGCTCGATAACTCGAAAGACTAGGTTTCTGCCAGAACGTCGCAAATCATGATACCCCAGAGTTGTGCTGATTCTTGTTACCGGCAGCGGCGTGATTGCTTGCAGCATAGCCGAAGAGCTTATGGACCGACATGAGGTGGTCCTAGTAGGACCCGATATACAATCAGCATCCCGTATAGCACGACTCGATGTACAACTTGTAACCGGACTGTCAAGCTCCGTAGATGTGCTCCACACGGCTCAAATTGAACGGTGTGACGTCTTCATTGCAGCGAGCGATAACGATGAAACGAACCTGGTTGCGTGTATCGCCGCGCGACGTCTTGGTGCCAAACGAACTATCTCCATTTTAGCTAACCCTGGTTTTCTAGAAATGAATGAGCAGGATCGTGGGCTGGCTGAATCGCTCGGATTGGATGCTGTAGTGCGGCCATCTGTTCAGCTAGCGCTTGAGATACTACGCATCATACGAGTATCGGGTGCCCTCGATGTCGAAGACTTTCACCACGGCAGAGTCCGACTTGTTCGGCATATAGTCGAAAAAGGAAGTGCCGCTGAGAATGTTCCTGTCCGTGACCTGCCACTGCCCAGCGATGTTGTATTAGTCATGGGCCGCCACGGTGACGAAGCATTCATTCCCAATGGCGACACCGTGTTTCGCGCTGGAGACAAGCTCACAGCGATCGGCACCAAACGTTCTACCAGAGAGCTGGTATTCGATGTATTACGGGCGAAGAGTCATGGAGCTGAAGCGCACCGAGCGACTATTGTCGGCGGAGGAGATGTCGGCCTCCGAGTTGCCCTTGGACTGGAACATTCGGGTTGGGAAGTGAAGCTCATTGAGACCAACCTGGCACGCTGCAAGTACATCGCCGAAAAAATCCAGGGATTGGTCTTACACGGTGATGGCTCCGACATGGACCTCCTTGAGGAAGAAGCCATCGGCCGGGCTCCAGTACTGATCGCCGTGACAAATAACGATGAGAAAAACCTCTTGGTCTCTCTACTTGGCCGGCATCTCGGTGTAGACCGAATCATCACGCGGGCTGATCGCCTGGCGAACGAAAAAATGTTTGAGAAGGTTGGCATAGATGTCGTCCGTTCGGCTCGTGGTGCGGCCATAAGAAGGGTAATCCGCGAGCTTATTGAAGTAGATAACGAGATTATTGCCGAACTTGAGCATGGAGAGCACGAGGTAGTAGACTTAGAACTGCCCAGTCAATATCCCCGAGTCACAATCAACGACTTGAGGTCCAAGCTTTTCACCATTGTCGGAGCCATTTTTCGAGCGAATAAAGTCATTATTCCAACGAAGGATACTGTACTGCTTGGAGGAGACCATCTTCTGGTTTTCACGAGCTGTGAAGACGCGAGTGCAGCAAAAGAATTATATCTGTCGCCAACTGTCAGTAACGCTCAGGAACGCTAATGCTACGGATCCCGGTGGTACTTGCAGTCACTGCTCGTCTTATACGTTACTTCAGCCTCACTTTGCTGGTCCCACTAGCAGTCGCTACCTACGACCAGTCGATGCAGTCGGTGGTCGCATTCCTCGTTGCCTGTCTCACAGGAACAGCACTCGGTTTTCTAGGCGGTGTCCGATTCAAACCTCCACGACTATTTCATCGACCTGAAGCGATGGCAGTAGTGGCCTTCACTTGGCTTTTTGCCGCACTAATCGCGTGTATCCCATACATGTTGCTCGGTATTCCATTTGTGGATGCGCTGTTTGAGTCTATGTCAGGTATGACCACCACCGGTGCGACGATATTGACGGATTTCACTCAATACGAGCGCTCGTTTTTTCTATGGCGAGCTATGACTCAATGGTTTGGAGGGCTGGGGGTCATTGCCCTCTTCGTAGTGATATTGCCACGCTTGGGCATTGCCGGCCGACAGCTTTTCTTCGCAGAGGCGTCCACTGCACCATCAGATGCCGTCAGCCCACAAATCCGCCGTTCAGCTAGTGCGTTGTGGATTCTATACGGCAGCCTCACCCTACTATGTGCGGTCCTACTCGCTACCGCGGGTATGAGTGCATTCGACGCCGTCCTTCATGCATTGACGACCCTTTCGGCTGGCGGCTTTTCCCCGAGTAGTACAAGTATTGCCGGATATGGGAATGCATGGGTGGAATGGGTTCTCATCATCTTTATGTTCCTTGCGGGTGCGAGCTTCCCGTTGCAGCTTCGATTTGCGTCGAAAAAGCCATTCGACTTCTTCAAAGACGACGAACTGCTCTTCTACCTAGCCATAACTCTCATAGGCGCCATAACCCTTACGCTGACACTTGGCGGATGGCAGGACGAGGATGCGCTCCGAATAGGCCTCTTTCAGGCCACCAGCCTCATCTCTTCTACCGGTTTCGCAAGCATAGACTACAACCTATGGCCTGACTCCACCCGCGCCATACTACTTATCCTCATGATTATCGGAGGCTGTGCTGGAAGCGCAGCCGGCGGACCAAAAGCCATTCGCCACTTACTCGTGGGCAGGACAGTACTTCGAGAGATCAGGCAATCACTCAACCCCCGCGCCGTTTTACCGCTCCTCTATCGTGGCCGGTCGATACCTGACCAGGTCTTACGTGCAGTTTTTAGCTTAGTTAGCCTCTATATCGGCGGGTACATTGTGCTAGCGGCCATTCTGATCTTTCTCGACCTTGACCCAGTATCAGCGTTTACGGCATCGATCGCCTGCTTCGGTAATATCGGTCCAGGATTCGAGACTGTCGGGCCGATGGCGAATTTTGCGCATCTCAGTCAAACGTCAAAACTGGTCCTTACGGCCGCAATGTGGGTCGGTCGCTTAGAGATAATGACGGTACTAGCACTGTTCCACCCAAGCGTATGGAAGATGTTATCGCTCCAGCGATGATACGCTGGCACGGACTACGGCGTAGGATGCACTGGAGTCTTGGAAATGCGGTCAGACGCCAACGGGGGCGGCCTCGGCTAAAAACGTTACGGCCCCGTCCCATCGGGGTTTATCTCCAATTCACCAATACGAGTGAACAAGATGACTTCGCTTTCACCATTGTCGCCCTCTGTCACGAGGGTATTAATCGAGCGCCCTGGTGGAATAGGAGTAGACGTGTAAGTGATATCCGCTTGACCATCACCAGTGGCGTCCACACCAAGTTGAATGGCCCCTGAGAGCGTACCGAACCAGCCACCGACAGCACCAATCTCCACATTGGTTGCTATGGTCTGCGCGGTAGGCTGTAGTTGTAGAACATCTACTTCACCGACATTACGATCTAGATGCGCCGTGCGAAGGCGACTGGAACGCCCGCTTAGTGCGCTATAATCATCCTCAAATACTGCGGTCCCGATGCCAGTGCCAAAGATTGTGCCATCGGTCGCGTATACAACCACGCTGACCACATCGCCAGCAGCTAAAGTGAGTTCCGCACTTGACTGGTAGACATCAAACAGACCACCAACTGCATTGACAGAGTACGTCCCGGCCTCTACTGAAAACCACTCGGTCACATCGTTTTCGCCCACTCCAGCGACGCTGAAAGACTCGGGCCCGTCAAAGGTGAAATCCACGGACCCTGGCTGGAGTCCAACAAATGTGGCTCGAACCAGCGCATCTCCAGCCGCTTCAAAGGGCAGAAGTGGTACATTCAGTGTAGAACCGTCGCCTAGCTGCACCACGATACTAGCAGCACCGACAGCGTCCACCGAGGCGAACACATTTGCGTAGGTCCCCCCAGATAGTGCCGGCAAGGAAGCTACGAGATTGGGTTGGCCGTTTCCATCCACGTCCAAGCCCACCCGATAGACACCGGGAGGAACATCAATGGCGTCACCGACTCCTCCGAATGGGACCTGGGACCATAAGGGCGTATTCCCAGACTCTGATACCGCCAAGATATCTACCGTTCCTACTCCAACCGCAGTATGGACGGCCCGCAAGCGCACACTTGAGGTCGCAATCGGATTCACGAGGTCTTCCAGTAGCAAAGCACCGATGCTGCTTACGGTGTTGTAAGCAACCACGGTATAGCTGCTACCCGTAGCCAGTGATACGTTAGGGACGGTCAAGACCGCATCCGTAATCGGACTACCAGACACTGCCACATCAAAAGTGTAATCCCCACTCGGCACGGTAAGACCGCCCGTACCGAGTAAAAACGGTAGGCTCGTGACTACGGGACCGGCGCCATTCGCATACACGTCTACCGCAGGTGCGTCGGGAGACAGGTGCAAAACTCGCACTTGAGCCTCTTCGGCTGCGGAGGAAGCAGTGCAAGCATACGCTTCCGTCCCCCCGGAACTACGCTGGACCACGGAGCGTAGTGTCGCTCCATCCAAAGTGAGGAAGATGTTGAGGAACTCCCCATTGTCAAAACTAGCGGTCGGACAGACAAAGTCGATGATGCCGTCGCCCGATGCGTCGATACCGACAGGTACCGGATTGTTCGGACCAGTCAGAAACGTTCCAGTCCCGCCGAAGGAGAGATTGGACCCAATATTGACCTGGCCACCCCCCGGCAGAAGAGCGAACAAGTTGACTGCACCCACTCCAACTGCGGTATGGACATACCGTAGCCTTACGTTATCACCGATGTCTCCGGTCGGATCTGTCAACAATAATGCCTCGATATTTGCCACCGAATTAAAGGCAACTACCGTGTATGCGGTATCAGCTTCTAATGTCAGATTAGGTACGTTGAGCACCGACGCACCGAGTCCAGCACCGGTCGGCGCAACGTCAAAAGTGTACACCCCTGCGTCGACGCTAAGCGGCCCTGCACCCTGCAGAAATGACTGACCGACAACGACTGGGCCCTCACTGTTAGCGAAGATATCGACTGCTGGTGCGTCCGGAGACATATGCACCGTTCGAACAGTGGCCTGCGGTGCCGGTACGACGGCGTTACAAGCGATGTCAACCGATGAGCCATCGAGTACCGCGAGTAGGCTTATAGCTCCGCTCGTGTTCGTCGCAAATAAGTCAACAGCGGTACCACCTGGTAGTTGCGGTAACTGACATTCTAAGTCGACTGAACCGTCTTGGTCGGCATCGATCAAAGCAACATATGTCGCCACCGGAACCGTTACTGCAGCTGCTGCAGTACCGAACGCGAGGTCTTGAAATAAGGGGGTTGTTAGCCCACCAGCGGTTGATGCGGATACGTCGACCGTACCCACCCCTGTTGCCGTATGTATCGCTCGGACTCGAATCGAATCGGCGGACACCGCGGACACATCGTCCGATAAGAGAAGGCCTTTGATCTCAGCTAGGCTGTCGAAAGCCACCACAGTGCTTCTCGTTCCGTCTCCTACAGTAGCATCTGCGGCTAGCACCACGGTTTCCGGTACTCCAGCCGGAGTGACCTCAAAGGCGTAATCACCCTCCGGTACAGAGAGATAACTGCTGGCCGATTTATAGCCCAAGCCGCTTATCACCGGCCCACTATCATTTGCATACACATCCACACCGGGCGCATCTGGCGACAAGTGCACTACCCTCACTTCACCGGTACCGACCTGTTCTACGGGCCCACAATCTACCGACACTGCAGTGCCATCCTGCAGCAACACTGCGAGCCCTACCCCACCGGCATTGACCGCGAAGATATCCGCGACCGTCTCTGAGGCTAACGACGGCAAATTGCAAGACAAGTCGTACGTACCATCAAGGTCGGCGTCGATAAGCGCCTCGTATGCACCAGCTGGAGCTTCAACCGGGTCAGATATGTTCCCGAACTCAAAGCCCTCCACCAGTGGAACCACCACGCCAGGTGCTCCGGAAAAGACCGTTGCAACATTCACGGTGCCCACACCAACCGCCGTATGCGCTAGGCGGAT
>PKDL01000441.1 GCA_002863065.1 Pseudomonadota bacterium | reverse complement strand
TAACGTGATGGGTTTTTACGCCGCCCAGGGGTCGGGGGAATATAACGGGGTACTGGTAACTGCAGGGCAGGGTGTGATGTTCCCAGAATTGGCTCAGGGGGATTCCGTCCAAGTCACTGGTGACCATGTAGAGTTCTACTGTATGACCCAACTTCGCGCTTCATCTGTAACGCGACTGGGCGAAGGCACTGCGGTTGAGCCGACGGCCATCACCGGAGACGCGCTTGCTTCCGAGGTCTCCGCGGAGCCACTTGAAGGGGTCCTAGTGAAACTAGAGAACGTGACCGTGGAGGCCACTTCACAATACGATTTTACCGTTACTGGTGGGACCCTCGTGACTGGCAGCGCATTTTCGGCTGGGTTTTACCCCAATGTGGGAGACGAGATCTCGTCGCTGGTTGGAGTCGTCGATTTCAGCTTCAACAAGCATAAAGTCCAGATACGCAGTGCCGCCGATGTAGAGTCTATTGCAGGCGAGGCTACAGAGACGACGATTTCCGCTATCCAGCAGGATGCAAGTAGCGAGACCTGCACGAATGAGGAGGGAAACCTTCCGCCCACACAGGCGAATGTTACATTTGACGGCATTATTGTGAGTCCGGTCGAGAGCGTGAGCGATAATCTCTCCGGAGCCTATGTATCAACCGATACCCCTGGAGCCTGGAGTGGTGTGTTTATTATCTGGCTGAAGAGCAAAGACTATGCGCCTTCCATCGGTGACCGAGTAAGGCTGACTGGTGACATCAAAGAATTCTACTGCTCAACGCAGCTAGATACGTCAACCCTTGAGATAGTTGAATCAGGAGACGCTCCGGAGCCATTTGTTGTCAGTGGTGTAAATTTCGATGAGAGCCATGAGGGAAGCTATATCAAGCTCACTGACCCAACGGTATCCAGCGTAGAGAACCTCGAAAGTTACGGAGAAATTGAGGTGACTGGCGCTGCGGATACGACCTACATTATCGCATTCTCAGACTACGGTTTGTCTTGGTCACCACTGGTTGGAGACTCTGTAGCTTCCATCGAGGGCGCTGTGAAATACAGTTTCGGGGCATACAAGTTGGTGCCTTTCGGGGATAGCTTTATTACCGAGTAGTGCCGTACCGGTATCGCTCTTGCCTATCGGTCACGGTGGGAACGTGTACGTCGGAGGCTTACGTCGAGCACCACGAAGAATAGGATGAGCGTGACGATAAACACCGCGAGGAAAAATCCAGACTCGCCTTCCAATGACTTAGCCAGTCGTTCTGCTTCCCAGCCGCTCTTGGCTGTGCCTGAATACAGACCGAGTGGGCTACCCGCTACAATATGGACCATATCCGCTCGCACAATTGCAGTGTGTAGTCGATGCCTACCAGTGTCTGGATAACGCATCAATCGGACTTGGGAATTGTCCGTTTCGATGGAGATGACGCCAACATCGTAATCGGCCAGTACCAGGTGGGGCCCTGCCCAGAGAAGGTGGGCGTTGGCGGGGATTGCCGGATCGGTATTTATGATGCGTTCACCAGCCTCATCAAGGACGCCGAGCTTGCCCATAGCGTTTCGCCATGCCTGTCTTCCGCCCGGCCCCCATGTCTTACGCGCAGCCGGATGCGTTGCGAGAGACCAGGTGATTCCATGATCTGTGCTTTCAAAAACTGACGTGCCTGTATGCGCGAATCGCGGTCCGCCATCGACGACTCCGTCGATACGCATAATGGGCTCACTTGCTAGTTGTTGGCGTACCCATTCTCCTTGTTCGAACCGCCATACGCCACCATCTTTGTCCCCAGCAATGTCGACTCCGTCGTCGAACGACATAATAGACCGAATAGGTGCGGTTAGTACCGCACGGCAATGCGTTTCGTCGCATCGGCTGAGTTCATCAGCGTCAGTGGCAACCCAGTACGCGAGTGCCTTGTCTGTTGCACCCCTTCTTACGGCTGCACAGATGACTTCTGCTACCCCAAATCGGGCAGGTTTAGCAGAAAAGGTGCGAAATGCGTCCTGGCTTTCAATGACTCCGGTACTTACTCGGCCGAGCCAACTGCCCTGAATTTTAACCGCATCGTTGACTTGCTCTCCTGTTGGAAGACGAAAAGGGCCGGCGCTTTTGAGAGGCTGCCAACGGCGTACGGCATCCTCGTTAGTTAGGAGCCATCGGCCCGGGGATTCTCGGACGTATAGCTCGGTCCCGCGGCGCACAGCAACCCTATTACCAGTACTCGGACCCAGGAAGGGGCCTGTACTTGTCCCTCCAGGAGTGCTGAGGATTATCGGTCCCATAAGTTGCTGTTCTAGTGCCGTTGCGGCAGGACTAGCAACGATCATTCCCAGGAGAATGGTGATAGAGAAATTCAGGCGGAGTCGGTGGATTCGACGCTTTCTTCGGGTCATGAGGTGAAGCGGAAACGTATGCGGGCAGTCAACCTCGATTCCAAGGTCCTGCACGATAGCGATTCGGTGGCGTCGCCCCCTGTTTAATTTGGTCGTCATTTGCACCGATATGGCCTGTGTATGAATAACAAGACTAAGCACATGAAGTGTACGGGCAATGCAGATTGCACGCTAATTGACGCGCTTCGTCTACAGCGTGTTCGTAAGGCTGTTCTAGACGGTGAATATCACGTAGAAGGGCGCGCAATAGCGACCGAACTGCTCATTGAACATCTTTTCTTTGCAGCTCTTCTTGAGGCTCCACTGTTAGCAACGTAGCCCGTTACGCCTCGGGCCATTACACCTGTTGCGTCCTGATCGGCCTACACGTTTCAGGCATGGGTTCGTCATACACTGAAATCATCTCGGGACCTGATTGTAGCCTGAGCAGCGGTGTGGAAAATGGTTCAGTCGCAATCCTCACGTAGTGAATTTGCGAGTTGGTGACGATTTGTCATGTATGCGGGCGGTTGAGTGGAGCAAAGCCACTTCGCAAATCACACGATTCTTGGGCAGTCCGACCATAAAAAGCGACTTCGAAACGGACCGGAAGCTGCTTTTGGAGGAGGGGTTTTGTCTCGACGATGCGAAGCCTACATCAAAGCTTCGAGGTAAGACTGAACCGTTTAAACAAGCTGATGGGAATATTACTGGGGCCGTGGCCTTAATAGGTATGAAGCATCCATGATTGTCTTGGAATGCGTAAGAGCTGGATTTACGGTGTTCGAGTGACATTACAGGCGGTATTCGTTCTCGTCGGGGTATGAGTTGTTATTGTGCCATTGCTTGAGTCGTAATCACGCATACACTGTAGACTGTGTGAAACTCTTAGGGTGACGCCAGTGACCTAACGTGGGTTAATCACGCGTCGCTACCACATATCTATTGGAGACCGATGGAACTGCTAGAATACAGCCTGATCGCCTTTGTTGGCGGCATCATTCTGAATTTCATGCCATGCGTTTTGCCCGTATTAACCATGAAGGTCTTTCACGTTGTCGAGACTGCCCAGGAGTCTCCGGAAGAGAATCGACGACTTGGAACTGCATATGGTCTGGGCGTTCTGGCTTTTTTCGGCGCGTATACTGGGCTGGTGGTCTCCCTCAAGCTCGTTGGCCAAAGCATGGGCTGGGGGCAGCAGTTTCAAAACCCATACTTTGTCGCCCCTTTGATACTCGTACTCTTCGTTTTTGGGTTGAACGCGTTAGGGGTGTTTGAATTTACGATATCTGGCCAGCAGACGGATGCCGTGGGCGTGAAGGGTGCCTTCTTCACAGGCATTTTGGCATCGGTCATGGCGACACCATGCTCTGCGCCGATGCTGGGATCCGCGGCCTCTTTCGCGCTCGAAGGTTCAAAGACCACTGCACCGGAGTCTGCTCTTATTCTCATGATGATCGGCATTGGATTCGCTTTTCCATTTGTACTTATAAGCTTCGTTCCGGCGGTCGCACGCCTACTTCCGCGCCCAGGTGCATGGATGGAAACGTTCAAGCAATTGATGGGATTTACGCTCTTAGGCGCCGCAATCTGGCTTTTTGATACGCTTCAGAAGCAGCTTACACAGGACAGTCTGTTCTGGTTCATTAGCTTCTTATTGCTGGTCGCAATTGGGCTGTGGGCGATGCAGAGATTCGCTGGACTACAGCACAGCACGGCGCGTCGCATCTCGGTTCGGACGGCGGTGCTGGTCGTTCTGATCGGTGCGGCCACACTGAATCTACCATTCGACCGGCCCGCGAAAACAGCGGCAATAGCGGCTCCAGTCGTTGAGTCGCCGATTAAAGACGGCCGGATTAATTGGACGTCATTCACACCCAGCCGGGTGGCGTTGGCCAACAAGCGTAATCGGCCAGTATTCGTTGATTACACCGCCGACTGGTGTGCTAACTGCAAAACTAACGAGAAGGTCGTACTCGAAACAGACACGGTACGTAACGCTCTTGTGGACACGAATGTACTTCCGGTGAAGGCGGATTGGACAAATGAAGACGAAGTAATTGAGCAGTGGCTAACGAAATTGGGTCGTAGCGGAATACCTGCGTATGCGATTTACTACCCCGATGGTTCGGTGGACCTTCTCCCAGAAACGATCACTCCGTCGATGGTTGAAGAGCGGCTCCGTCAGGCAGCAAAACAACACCCATCAGAGAAATTTTTATCAATCGAGCAGGCCTGCCTCGCTGCCAGTCCAGCACCTACCCCGCAGACCGTAAGATAGGGGTTGCTTATTCGGGTCATTGCTCGCGCATGTGTTTTCCGAGTCTAGTCACTGCGATTCTTTTGTGAACAGCGGTACACTGCTCCTATGTCGACACGTGACAACCCTGTCGTACAGGCATACATAGCGCAATACAGCGGTCTTCCCGATGAGGAGCTACGCAGTATTGTGCGAGGGAATGTGCCTTGGGTAGACAGTGGCAAGTATACGTATGCTGCTCGATGTGCGGCCCACTTGGTACTTAAAGACCGTTCGGCGGCCAATATCCCTCGACTACCTTGGTTTGATCCCGAGCAAAACTCGTTACCGCCGAAGACTCGACTTCGACTGGTTATCGGAACGGTAGTCGCCATGGTTTCGATAGTTGTAGTGTGGGTACTACTGCATCCGATGGAGCCTGCTGACGATAGCGAGGTGTGTGAGCAAGCAAGGAGTCAATTACGCAGTACCGAGTTTGCGTTTCAATTTGAGCTAGCGCTTCCCGATTGCCAGGTCGACTATTCCGCACAGCGCACAGTAGGGAACACAGTCCACACTCCGATAACTTTTCGTGCGTGCATACGCCTCTCCGAGCGGCATTTACCCCAACTACGGACAGCATCGCCACGGCGAATTGCCATCCTCCGTCGGTTTGCATCCACTCCCTCACCTGGGCAGCACTGTGCGAATGATGACATCGTGCTTGCGCGCCTTCTGCAGGCTCCATCTCGTCCTTGGCACATCAAGCTGGCGATGTTGGATACCGAATGATGACTATTCGTCGGCTCCATGTTCTGGCTGTGGTTGGCATATTGGTATCATGCATTAGCTGTGGCGATGCGCCGTCATCTGGGTTGTCTGGCATTGTGTACGGTTCGCCTGATACCGCTACGCAGCCCGAACCGGTATCAGGAGCATCAGCAGCGGTGAGTATACGGCTAGGCTGTGGGGATGCATGCGAATTCAATGAGGCTCGGTGTGAAGAGGGGATACTCCTCTCGTGTGTGTCGGGAACTTTGGTTTGCGAGCAATGCAGCTCTACTGGCCGTCGCTGTGGCGGTGCCGATGGGACGGCAGTGTGTATCCGCGAATGCGAGGGAACTTCGCTGCCCGGTACGAACAATGAACGAGTATGTTGTCCGAATACGCGATGGTGTGAAGGTCCGAATCAAACGTTCTGTAATGACAGCGGCACTGACATCGTCCAGACGGCATGTGCGAAGGGACTCGATTGTATCGAGGGATCGTGTGTGCCTGCGCAGCCACTTGTTCACGTCATCTTTGACACGTCCGAATCCATGAATTGGACTCCATTTACAGATTCAAAGCCAGCGGAGGTGTTTCCGTACCCGGAATGTGATGATCCCTTGCTGCCACAATCACGCCTCGGGATTGCAAAAAATGCTTTTGCTTCTCTGTTCTCAGACTCCGCATATGACAACGTGCTGTTCGCACTGCAGCGATTTCCACAAAGACTTAATCCCTATGTTGGTATTTTCTGTCCGTCTGCTCAGTATCAAGCCAGAAGCTTGATGACTGGCCATGTGGGAATTCAAACCACGGGTGGGGATTGGTTTAGCACCCATTATCGCGAAGTATTGCTTGAGCGCTTCCCCTCTGACCTCAAACCGAACCGACTGGTGCTCGAACGCTGGTTGGATTTTGATGAGGTGAAGGTCGCTACTGAAAAGACGTGCGTATCGGACGCCGACTGTGGCGCTGGGTTTTGCGTATCGTCATCTTGCTATGAATTTGAAAATCCTGAGGTGCGTGCCCCAGCGGCAGCCACGCCCTTGGGCTATAGCCTATTTTATGCAGGCGAGTATTTCCGTGAATTTGTGGTGCTCGAAGGTGCTGAATGCGCTTTAGATGCTGATTGCGACTCGCCGCATCACTACTGCACTGAGGGCACCTGCAGAGACCGCAACCGACATTGTCGCCAGCGGTCCGTGGTGTTGTTTACTGATGGGGTCGATACGGTAGCAGTAGGCGATTTCTATCAGCCGGCCACACAAGCGAAGCGGCTACGAGCGGGATTGAACTGCGATACTACGGCAGAATGCGGTCGGGCATACATGTGCACGAATGGCACCTGCCAACCCGAGGGCGGCAACCCATGCGAGCTTTTGATGATGTCGTGTCCTCAGTACACGACTTCACAGGTGGCGCTTGGGGCAGAAGGCAATCGGTTGCTGGATAGAGAGGGTCAAGCCATTGAGCTGACTGTGCATGTGATTGATGCCGCGGGTTATATGTCTGCATCAGCACCGGTTGCAGGGTACGGACGCGGTTTACTAGTGCAAGCACCACTGGATAATTCAGCAGCCCTCCTTGAGGCAATCCGACCGGTATTTGACTGGAAAGATGCGGACTTTTGCACGCAGTGAGCCGCGAGTGCACATCTGCCCTTGTCGTATGCATCTGCCTACTGCCTTGGTGTACCCATGCAGATGTGGTGGTCCCTCTAAATACCGGCGGATTTATTACTACGTGGGACGTTCATTATCGGCAGGGTAAGTCGGATAAGCTCATATCTGCCGCCCAATCAGGCGAGCGCTTCGATTTGCGCGCGGCTCTCGGGAAACGTTTTCGTCGTCGGAAATATCGACTCTCAGCGGTCATCCATGTACCCCGGATAGCGGATGTACAATTCAAACTAGGCTGCACACGACGTTGCACTCTTTCGGTGGATGGAGACGAATTAGCGAGACTGGATGCATCCCATGGGGCCCATGTCGATGATAACGTTACATCGTATCGGCTTACGCCGGGAGAGCACTCTGTCGAGGTACTCGTGACACCCAAGGCACGAGGCCATCGGGCTCAGGACGTAATCCTTCGGCTACATGACTCCCACAATCAGCCTATTGAAGGGGTGGTGCAACGTATTCCGTTGAGTCGTGACCCTGCGAAGCTTTTAGCCGACAGGATGGCGGTCGAATTCACGTCGCAGGTTGTTAATGAATCAATGGTAGTTACAGCAAGGATTATTGGTGCGCTGAGCCCCAGTATTCCGCTGACTGTTGAACTGTCTAAGGCGTCGGGTGCTACGGTTGGGGCGAGTCTTCAAGATGAGACATCGGTACAATATAACGTGCCCGCCCGCTCTGAACGGACGCAGCTGACACTACGATTTCTAAGTGAGGACCGTGTCGTTCGCACTGTCACACATCATGTTCGCTCTGATTCGTGCGCTCTGAAAGCAATTCAAATGGCCGATGACGTACTTGAGCTGCGTATATCAGGGAAGTTGCCAGAAGAATCCTGGGATACTTTGGAGTATTCGACGGCTCATCTGTTGAGCCTGCTGCACGATGCGGATTCGGATACAAAATGGATCCGTACACGTTCGGCTGCTGTCATGCGGTTAGCCTCTGCGCTCAAAGTGTCAGACGATCCGCTTGCGAAGGAGTCTGGCGTTGTTCTTCGGGCGTATCGATCGGCACTTGATGGTCGGCTGCAACCGTATGCGTTGTACATACCCCCAAGTTATACTGGTGCCATAGCCTATCCACTGATCTCGGCCTTACATCCTTCGGGATACCACCCGCTGTTGGCGCTGAGGCTGGCCATGGGTAGTACGGGTCATGGAAGTAAACGTGCGCGGACTCGTCATCATCCGTCTTATCGCGACCGTCGCACCTTCGTTGTCGCACCATACGGGTACCGTGGGACGGGAAGTCGCTACTTCGGAAAAGTAGACGTATTGGAGGTCATTCGGCGCGTCTCTAAGCGGTATCGGATTGCGCCTGACCGAGTCACTTTGACGGGCGGGTCGTTGGGGGGACTGGGCTCATTCCATTTGGGATTACGAATGCCCGACCGCTTCAATGCCATCATGCCAATCGCTGGGTATGGCTCGGTTCGCCTGTATGGCGATGTCATGCGGAAGTCGCTGTTACCATGGGAAAAGTTTCTGGTGGAACGTAGGGACAATACCTCCTTTGCTGTTAATGGTCGGAACCTTTTCATGCATTGTGTACATGGGCAACGAGACAGTCCTCGCCGCAGTGAAGTCATCGTGAATAGATACCGTCGGTATGGCTACAAGCATCGATATGAACTGTTAGAGGATGTTGGCCATAACGCCTGGGACGACGGATATGACGGAGGTGCAGTCTTTCGTTTGAATCGTCGTCATAGAGTACCTTCACGCCCACGGCGGGTCACTTTCGTTAGCGGTTCATACCGCCATCGTTCGGCATATTGGGTCCGAGTTGAGCAATATATCGACCACTCTAGGTTAGGGCAGGTGTCAGGAGTACTTCGGGTCGGTTACGCTCGCATACAAACGGAGAACGTGCGCCGGCTTAGTCTGGAACTCAAAGGTGAATCACCGGTTATTGACGGTCAGCGCTTTGCGCCTGCAACCGGTTGGTCAACCTATGTACGTGATGAAAGTGGTTGGTCGCCTACCGCACAGATGACGCCACCACGAGGAGAAAAGCGCCCAGGCATCAGTGGTCCGATGGATGACATTCTGTACGAGCCCCATGTATTTGTTTACGGCACCCAGGACCCCACGCAGACGGAAACAAACGAGCGTCGTGCGCGAGAGGCGTCTCGCTATTTTTGGAACGGCGCCGATATTCATGTGCCTGTCGTCGCTGATGACCATCTAACCGAGGCGCAAAGTACTACGCTTCACCTCGTTTTGTTCGGGAACCCGCGGAGTAATTCGGTCTTGGCTAAGATGGAAGACCGCCTACCGATTCGATTCGATAGTGGATCGGTTGTATTCGGTGGCAGGCGCTTCAGCGGACCATCGGTGGGTGCGTCTTTTATATACCCCAATCCTCTTACGGATGGACGTACTTACGTAAAAGTGCATGCTGGAGTCACACAACGCGGTACCTGGCTTTCCGGCTATCTGCCTCGTTGGGGGCCGGATTATCTGATTTATGATGAGGGCATATCCGTACAGCGGTTTGGTCGACTAATGGATAAGCGACTGCCGCTTGCCGGAGGGTTCTTTGATCGGAACTGGAACTGAATGTGGGCTAGAGCCTGCCGAATGACGCGAATAGTTCGCCCGCATAGTAGCGTGTGAAAGGTCGGTCCGTGAGTGATTTGCGACGTAATTGTGAATTCAGCACTTTGGCATATGACTCATTTCGAATGGCGGACGGACGCTCCAAGTTCATCCAAAGTCTCTGGATTTTCCCTTGTGCAAACCCGATGAATTGAATGGTGCCATCGCCGTCAATACGCTCGACGATACCAGCCATGGTGAACCAATCATCCGGCCGTTCGTCTTGGTCCCGATCGTAGGTATTGGAGAAAAAGATCAGGTCACCAGCAGCGGGACGCTCCGTACCGGAAAACGTCTGTCCCGATGTTTCGAGTCGCGAGTAGAGCGCTTTCACCAGAGAACCATGCGCACCAGCGGCCAACTCGATATCCGAGGTTTGAAGCAGGTGAGCCAGAAATTTTTCCGAATCAAAGCCGGTATTTAGTCCAATAAGACGTTTCGCAGATGCGAGTAACTCGTTGTCTTTAGTTGAACTGCTAGGTCGGCTCTCTTCCGCTGCCAGTCCAGAGCTTCGTCGGACAGATGCTTTCGGTTCATCTGTCCGTTGCGTGGGTGAAGACGTGGTTACCAACGGCGCTTTTGGTCGCTTGGGAGGTGGGGGTACTGTTGATGTTGGGGCGGTATCTGCACTGAGTGCAGGCGGCGCTACTTCGTCGAAGCCAGCATCAGCGCTTTCCATGCTATTCAAGCCGGGTGTTTTTGTTGAGACCATAGGTGGAGCCTCGTCAGGTACTGCTTTATTCGCCGAATGATTATCGATTTGCAGTCCCTTGGATTGAATTTTTGGCGCTTTGGCTAATTGGGGGAAATGTCCTCTCGACTCACTGAAGAGTATGTGGCCGAACATGCCCTCCATTTTGTGGGGCTTCTTTGCGTGCTGCTGCAGACCACACGAGACTAGCGTCAGTACAACGAGACAAGTAAGCGTCGGAGGCATATGGGCCGTCTGCCTTTTGAAAATCTTATCGTCTTTCGCCTTATGACTCGTTATCAACACTCGTATTCCTTTATCTCGACGTTTACGCTCACGACTCCGTAGCGGCCTAATTGTCGAATTCAAGCCGGCCTTAATTTTGACGCAATTTCCATTCATTCCATACAAAGCAAAAGAGCCTGAAATTCCGCGAAACACGAGAATTCTGGAAATTTCATGGAACACGGACAAAATTCGAGCCTCCGTCGAACCCCTTTTCTACTACGGTCAGAATGAGGTTCGGCGCAAAAAATTTGAATGTCTGGGCAAGTGTTTACGTCGAACCCGGTCGAGCCAACACACCTAGCGAGGGATTGTAGCGATGAAGCATCTAACGACTCTGCCGAAATTACTTTTCGTCACATTATGCGTGATCGGATGCGGGGGGGCCTCTGACACCACCGAGTTACCCGGGAGCCTAGAAGTATCCTGGCAATTGGGTGGAAGCACTTGCACCAAGTCAGATGTCCAATCGGTCCGCGTCATGGTGTTTGATGCGGAAAATGCGAGCATCATCTATGACCAGGCGCAGGTTGCTTGTCAGTTGATGGAGCACACCTTTAGGAATCTGCCCGCCGCTGAGTATCACGTCGTTGTAGAAGGGTTCCGTCCGGCGACTCAGGTGGCTTGGTACAAAGGTGGTACGGATCTGCCTATAGCAGTGGAATCCGGCAGCCTCTCCAACACTGAAACTATCTACTTGGAACAGAATCCTGGCTGGCTCGAATTGAGCTGGGTTTTTGAACCGAACTCATTGTGCGGGTTCGCCGGGGTGAACACAGTGAGTATTGCGGTCTGGGATGAGTTTAGTAAGCGCGTCTACAATGGCGCATTCCCCTGTGATCCTATCTACGCCCGAGAAAAGGCATTGGCGGAGGCTGGTCCGGTTGACTCAGAGGTATTCTCAGCAGGGGCTGTTCCCGTGGTGGATATTTATTCGGGCGACTACACCGTGGATGCTTTCGCATATTATGTGGACCCTGCAACGAACCAGGCTGGTGATTATCGTTGGTGGGCACAAGTAGAAACGGCGGTGGATGTTGGCACCGGTACTCCAATACAGCTCACGCTTCAATCGTGTGATGGAGTCAATTTCTGCCAATAATCAGCCGCGGCCACCTGCTCACGCCATACGTACTCCAGGCGCTCCCCCAACTCTCGCTCTGGATTTTTGGTAGCATGTCCCCGTGAGTCGCTTTCTTGTCGTAATTGCTGTCTTCATATCGGTCTTGGGGTGCTCTGACTTCTCTGACATGGGTGGGGAGCCTACGTGTGCCGGTGAAGCCTGTACCGACCTCGGGGCCACACGTTGTGTTGGCGACCTGAAGAGGGAACGATGCACACCAATCTCGGAGTCCTGTCGGGTGTGGTCTGCGGTAGAGCCATGCAGTGGTTCCGAACGATGTAAAGGGGCCGGTGTATGCGGTGAAGACCACTGTAACGTGGGCGCTTCGCGGTGCATCTCAGAAACTCAGCCAGAAATCTGTGAACCCACAGACATTGGATTCTACCAGTGGTCCCTTGCGGATGCGTGCGAGGGGGGACTCATCTGCGTGGATGATGGTGGCTGCCAAATACCACCCTGTGAGGTTGAAGGCAGCACCGTATGCATCGATCCCGTCACTGTCGCTCGGTGCGAACGAGATGAGGAGGCTCTGGTATGGTCCGATGGCCTGCTCTGCGGCGACGGCTTGCAATGTATGGGCGGAGTCTGTGGCGAAAATGAATGTGATGTCGAGGGATCTACGCGCTGCTTAGAAGCAAACGATGCATTGTATCAAGTGTGCGGTGTGGACAACCAAGGATTCCACGTTTGGTCTAGTCCGTTGGCATGTCCCGGAACATCAACGTGTTACTTGGGAGCGTGCGGTCAACACGAATGCGGGCCTATGGGGCAAAAGACCTGCAGTTCCGGGAGCAGTGTATCGGCGTGTGAAATTGGCGATGATGGATTTTTACAATGGGCAAGCGCACTCCCATGTCCGGACAGTGGTGTGTGTCGCGGTGACGGCGTATGTGGTCAGGATGCGTGCGTATTAGGGGAATCACGTTGTTCTGGGAGCATCCAGGAAATCTGCGGCGCGGTGGATGGACTATTTCTCGCATGGAAGGAACTGAAGGACTGTGCACCAAGTGGGGTTTGTGCGTCGGGTGTTTGCCTCGAGCATGAATGTACATCGGATGGACAGATGTCCTGCGCTGGAGTCAATTCATTTCAGGTGTGTGGGCAGCAGGAGACAGGGCAAATGCTGCTTGGGGAACCATCGCCTTGCCAAGACGTATCGCAGCTCTGCAAAGGAGAGGGCATTTGTGGAACAGATGCATGTGCTCTCGGCAAGGCTGAGTGTTTCGATTCAACGCATTGGTTGGAGTGCAAGGCAGATAGCAATGGCTTTACGGAGTGGTCTGGGCCGATACCATGCGGTGCAGATGAAACATGCCTCAGTGGTGTCTGTGGAAATGATGCGTGCAGTCTCGGAGATGCCACCTGTACCGACGAATCCACGGTGGGTGTCTGTGTGCTACACCCGAGTGGATTCACTGTCTGGATAGAGTATCCGTGTGATGCAGGTGGTATGGCCTGCCTTGATGGTGGACTCTGCGCTTTTGAAGGTGCCTTTGAGTTCTGGGGTGATGCGGTGATTGGGGCCCCTAGTATCACTGCGAGGACCGATGGCTCATTTGCTGCGGTATGGACAGCACCAGTCTTTTCCTCATTTCAGGTCAAAGCGCGCTGGTTTAGTCCGAACGGCACCGCAACGACGGAAGCTCTCGATGCGGTGCCTCCGGTATTAGCGAATCTACCGTTTCCTGACATCGCAGAGGTGCCATCTAGTGATGCCTCTGCCAATCTTGTCATTGCCTGGTTTAATGCGGATGGTTCAAAATTGCAGGCGCGTTGGCTTGGAGACTCAGTTGCTGACGACGGACCGATAATCGACCTTCTGACCACTGCTTTGTCTGCAACGCCGCTCGTCACGGTACACAGCACCCCTTCTGGCCCTCGCGTGTTGTACGTCACCGCCACGCCTGGCAACGCAAAACTGGAGTACGTTGGACTACCACCGTATTCATCCACTCCACCAACACTCATCGGTGAGTCCGGAGGAACCATATTTGGGTATGACTGCGTAGACGGTACCGATGTATGCGTGTACGCAGGTACTACTTCGGGGCTAATGCTCCATACTACTGCTGGTCAACAAAGTGTCTCGCAACCGCCGGCTGCATGGCCCTCAGTCGCTGTTGCGCCCAGCGGGTCCATATTTGTGACCTGGGCAGCGGACGAAGACGGTAATTCGACTAATGGGTCAGAGCTGCTGAAGGGGCGAATGTATTATTCTGACCTTTCCCCAGTATCAGAACACCAAGTGATCTCCGCAGTATCGAATATTAACGCGGTCCGAGTTGTCGCCACAGCCACGGGGTTTTTCACAGTGTTTTCGGCGGATAATGCGGGTACCAGTAGAATCTACGGTCAAATGCTCGACAGCGCGGGGGTACCGTACGGTGTACCGGCCCTGCTGGGCGACCCTGCGACCGGCCCCCAAGCGGATCCGCGGCTAGCACTGTTAGCAGATGGGCGGGTGCTTGTTGCCTGGCGAGATGGAAACGGACTTGGGGCACGCATCAAGGGGCGCTTCATCGACATCTGGTAGTAAGCGAGTTTGTAATGGAACCGGAAATAACGGAAAGGCCGCCTTAGACTCGCGGGATGATTTGCTACGGAGAATACGATGAAGCGCTTTGGTATTAGGGTTGATAAGCAGTATTTCAACTTCGCATGTGCACACTTTTTATTGTTTCCTGATGGGACTCGTGAGGAGCTGCACGGCCATAACTATCAGGTAGCCGTAGAGGTAGATGGCGAGCTCATGGACGGCGATGTCGTGCTCGACTTCATCCCCTTCAAGCCGATTGTGAAGCGTTGCTGTGATTCCCTCGACCATCGCACCATTTTCCCCACGAAAAGCCCGTGGTTGTCCGTGGAAGAGGTAGATGGAAGCTATGAGATTCGTCATGGAGCAGACCGGTTCTTACTGCCGAAACAGGATGTTCGCCTTTTACCGATCACAAATACGTCGAGCGAACGACTCGCTGAGTACCTTGCCGGGGAAATCATCCGCCATACACAAGACGCAA
>PKDL01000428.1 GCA_002863065.1 Pseudomonadota bacterium | reverse complement strand
ACAAGCTGCGTTGAAGCATGCGCAGAAAACAGCTCGGAAAATGCGCAAGATGCAATAAGCACATATGGAACGTGCGCCATTAGCACCATGTGTATTCCGTCAGGGATGACCGAAGAACCCATATGCGGCGATGGCCAGTGCGATTCAGGGGAATCACCGGAGTCATGTGCCGAAGACTGCCCATGCGGTGATGGAGTCTGTGCAGAGAATGAAACCTTCGAATCCTGCCCTACAGACTGTGCATGTGGAAATGGTAATTGCGACGATGACGAAAGTCCGGAGAACTGCCCCGTAGATTGCCAAGCTCCAGTAACGAACACATGTGCTGGTTCGTGCCTATCAGATTTCACACAAGGCGCAGCATGTCAGTGTGATCAGTTCTGCATTTCATACGGCGACTGCTGCGAAGACTTTGAATCGCTGTGCTACGACGCCTCAAACGCCCTCCTCTGCATCCAGGATGAGTGTAATACTGGACAACAATGCCTAAACGATAACGGCTGCCAAACCGGTCTGCTGTGTATCAGTGAATGCGAAGGTCAGAACTGCGTATCGCAGTGTGTAAATGATGCGCCAAATAATGACAAAGACGATGTGACTGCCATCGGACAATGTGCATTGACCGTTGGATGTATTGGTCCACCACCAAATCCATGCGGCAACGGTATTTGCGACGCAGATGAGATATTCGAGTCCTGTCCCGAAGACTGTGCATGCGGTAATGACATCTGCGAACCCACCGAAAGTCCCGCCTCATGTGCTGAGGATTGCGGCGACATCAGCTTCGACCTATGCATCACCCAGGCGTGTACTTTTGAGCTATCACAATGCACGGGAAACTTCGGATGTCTAATGACACTGGCGTGTATCAACGGGTGTGGAGATGATACCGAATGCATCGTCGAATGTTTTCCGTCAGATAACTCCGCGTTCGATGCATTACAGGTGTGTGCGACCACTGCCGGATGTCTGGAATAACCCTCGATGATGCTGCGCGCTGCTACACTCTTCATACTCCTAACAACACATGCTCATAGTGCTCCTTTTGAGGATGCAACGCAGGAAACGATTGGACAGACAGGCGACTGGTCAAACAAGGTCGAGCTAGCCGATATTGATGGAGACGGTACCGTAGACATTCTGTTCGCCAATGGAGGCAACTATGCGAGCGCGGGTTCCCCACAACTAAACACCGCCTTTCTCAATAGCCAATCTGGTACTTTCACAGAAGCAAGCATCGCCATTTTTGAAACACCAGACTTGGCTCGCGTGATCAAAGCGCGCGATCTCAATGCTGACGGTATTGTCGACCTGGTGATTGGCGCCACTTATCAAACGCAATCCCGACTATTTCTCGGACTAGGAGAAGGGAACTTCGTAGAAGTAACCAATACACATCTTCCCAGTCAGGTCGGAAGCTTTGGAGACCTAGCGATCGGTGACGTGGATGCTGACGGCGATTTAGACCTTGTTCTCGCTGATTGGGGGCCGGGAAATCCGTTGAATAACGAGGGTGGCGTCACACGGCTGTGGCTAAATAATGGGTTTGGGGCATTTAGCGATGCAACGGCAGATAAGATGCCCGATGTCCAAGTCCGCTTTTCCTGGGAATTAGAACTCGTGGACGTCGATAACGATTGGGACCTCGACATTCTTATCAGTTGTAAGAGCTGCACTGGTTCGAAGCTGTTTCACAATACGGGGACTGGTGACTTCATCGATGCGAGTGACGTGTTACCTCAATTCACGAACAACTATGACTTCGAAGCCATGGACATGAATGGAGATGGCTTTCTTGACCTAGTTACTATCAACGATGGCCCAGGGCTGCGGGAACATATATTGATAGCGAACGGCGAAGGTGGATATGAGGATGCCACCGATACCCTTTGGCCCAATTCCGCCAATGTGGGTGAAGACGATAACATGGTCGCATTCTTAGACTATGACTCCGACGGAGATGCGGATTTTCTAATTGGATCACTCAGCGGCGAAGACCGCCTCTTGCTAAATGACGGAAGTGGTTCACTTGTCTTACAAGCACCCATCTTTGATGGCGCCTCCACGCCTGGAACCCTAGGAATCGCACTCGCTGATTTGAACGATGATGCGCGTCTCGATGTCGTCCATGCGCAGGGAGAGGTCGCTACTGCGGAAAAAGTCTTTTTGGGTACAGACATTCCCGTAGACACCGCACCACCCACCATCGCAAATACCAAGGCAATCGCTTTGGAGAGTGGTGGCGTTCGCATCCATGCGCGTGTCCATGACCGTAAGACACCGGTGATGCCCCACGACTTTACCACTATCGAGGTGCAGTGGTCAGTACAAGGCGGAGATACGCAGTCAACACCCTTGCGATGGATGGGGGAATATATTTTTACGGCAGACGTAGCTGCTGGCTTGGGGGGAATGCTCACATGGAAGGTCTGTGCCACCGACCGTGCCGGCAATAACCAATGCAGTCTAGATGATGTGGTAGACATGCAAGGGAGAGATGCGCCAGGTCCGCCGGACACGGATAGTGAGGATGAAGATATCTCTCCACCGGCTACCGATGACGAAGACCAACGCACTGACAATGATGCAGATGCCGAACGTGTTGCCGAACCCGAAACGGTGCCCGACGCCTCTGAACCAGACGCGACAACCAGACTGCCAGACGATATTTCACTCACGCCAGATAGCGAATCGCGTCGGTCAGCGAACGCGGTGGCCACAAGCGATAGTGGATGCAGCTCCACCGCATACGGAGCCGGACCACCCCTTACTTCTTGGCACATCATGTTGTTCGGGTACGCCCTCTTCTTACTTCGGATTCGACGACGGCAAGCGCACTCATCTAAATTTTTCGATCGAGACTGTTGAAAAACTGGCGAAGCAGGCGCGTCGACCTTACCTTCGGTCTCCGTGAGCATACTGGATATCCAAAGTGAAATCGGACACGTAAGTCCGAAGCCTCCATCCGACGGACGTACCCTCTTGGGTGGACGCTACGAGCTCGTAGCGCCGTTGGGCCGCGGCGGTATGGGTACTGTATGGCGAGCGGTACAGCATCCACTAGATCGCGAAGTTGCGGTAAAGGTACTGCGCCGCGATGGACTATCAGCTGATGAGTCTCGGCGCGCATTACGACGCTTTTTCAAAGAAGCGAGAGCGATTGCGAGTCTCCATCACCCACACGTCATTCCGCTATACGACTTCGGAGAATCGGAACGCGGTGACTTCTATCTCGTAATGGAGCTGTTACCCGGTAAAGCGCTTTCTGAGGTTATGCACCGCGATGGACCCATGGAGCTAACTAGAGCGGCATGGATCCTGGATCAAGTACTGGACGCATTACAAGAGGCCCATCGGAGTCAGATCGTTCATCGCGACCTGAAGCCTGAGAACATACAACTCGGCCGACGAGGTGACCGCAACGATTTCGTGACCGTCCTCGACTTCGGCATCGCTCGTGCTACAGACCTTGAAGGCCGTGAAAGCCCAACGAAAACCACTATCGAAGTGTGCGGGACACCGGCATATATGTCGCCCGAGCAAATACTGGGTACAGCCGTTGATCCGCGTTCTGACCTGTATGCCGCAGGCATCCTACTGTACGAAATGCTGACGGGCCGTGTGCCATTCGATGCGGAGCAAACAGTCGATATCTACCTTGGTCACCTAAAGCGTGACCCACCGCCACTATCGGAATTCGTTCCTGATCTGGCTAATTACCCAGGTCTTCAAGAATTGATGGACCGATTTTTGGCCAAAAATGCGGGCGAACGCATACCGGACGCCAAGAGTGCCCGGCTCGCACTACGATCTGTTGCCGGGATCATGTCGACTACGCAAGACCGTCCCGCGAATCGTAATACGAGCCCTCACTCAAATCAGAATATGAGTCTGGAACTTGTAGCGGCAATTGAGCCCGCTCGAGCCCCAGGATTAGATACACTGATGGAGAAATGGGCGATGGATGTTGCCCAGCAGGGCGGCACTGTCCGGGAGCGTCGTCCAGGGATGCTAGTAGCGACCTTTCCACAAGCAGAGATGTCCACCCCAGCCATACGCGCTGCCCTTGCAATGAAAAAGCGTACCAAGGAGCGACGGCAGGAGCTTCTTCGACCTCTTTTCATCCGGGTAGGAATTCACCAACAACCATCAATTGCGATTCGGCTGTGCGACGAAGCACCGCGTGGTGGTGTGGTCGTTGGCGCGGAACTCGTAGACAGAAACGTAAAGCGAGCACTACCAACCCGTGTACGTTTCGAGCCGCTGGGTGAGATGCGTATTCGCGGACACCGAGGCCCTGTTCGCATGCTCCAACTGCTCAGCGGTAGATAAGACAAATTATCTAGCATCATCGTTAGAAAAATGCAGACGCTACGGAATCCGCGTACGTGAAGCCTTTGCTCGTCAAAGACAACGTGGACCCACGCCACCGTACCAATCCTTGGTCGACTAGGCGGTCTATTGGCCCAGCAAATACTTCTCTTGCATCAATTTTGAGTTCCCGAGTCAGGGCGTCTATATCGATTCCCGGCAAATGGCGTAGCCCAGTAAAAAGCCGCTCACGCAAATGGGCATCTCTCTCAATTCGCTCCAGCCCGTGCGTCACTGAGGCTGAGCGTAACGCATGACTTGTATAGTTCCGATGGTGCTTTAGGTTCTCTCGGCGCGTCGCATAAGCATTTAGGTTAGACCAATCCGTCGGCGGACAAAAAGAATGAGCACCAGCCCCCAAACCGAGATATGGGCGCCCAAGCCAGTACGAGGAGTTGTGCCGGCTCTCGTGACCGGTACGTGCAAGGTTCGACACTTCATAAAACTTGAGGCCGTACGGCATCAGCGTTGGTGCAATATGCTCCCACATATCTGCTTGCGCATCGTCATCAGGGAGCTGTAGTCGGCCGGCGCGTACTTCGCGCGTCATCGCCGTACCTGGTTCCAGGGTCAAGTGGTATACGGATAAATGGTCCACGCTCATCTCGGCCAATACCCTAAGATCGCTTACAAATTGCGCCGTCGTCTGTCCGGGTAGCCCAAACATCAGATCCGCCGATATCGAACGAAAACCCGCTTCACGTGCGGCCATCAGCCCTGCAAGTGCCTCCGCACCTGTATGACGACGACTCACCGCACGTAGCAATACATCGTCCAACGTCTGCACTCCGATACTCAACCGCTCGACACCAACATCAACGTACTGCGCCAACGACTCAAGTTTAGCCTCGCTTGGATTACACTCCATGGTGATTTCAAGGTGCTCTGTTTGCCGTGGGAAAGCTTCACACAACGCGGATATGACCTTCCCCACTCCTGATGGACCCCAAAGCGAAGGGGTACCACCACCGAAGTAAATACTGGTAAGCGTCCAAGCTTCGTAATCGCTACGTCTCGAATCGAGCTCAGTTAGAACAGCCTTCGTATACGCCTTAGTGGGAAGGTTATCGACGACATACGTATTGAAGTCACAGTAGGTGCAACGCACTTCGCAGTAGGGAAAATGCACATATACCGAGAACGTGCCGGGCGCTGGTATGTTCACAAAACGATACCGCGCAGCTGAAACGGTGCGATGGAAACCTCTACTTCGCGACGCAGTCCCTTCGGTGTTCGGTCTAAAAAGACCTCTCCATCCAGTGTGTATCCGCCTCGTAGCTGTAGCGACCGGGCGAGCGGCACATCGCGAATCGTTGTCCCACCCCCTCCGATAAGCAGCCGTGGTATCGACCGAATAACACGGCCAGGGTCGGTTTCAGTCAAAATACGCGCTGAAAATCCGTCTTTTCCATGAGAGCGCAATGCGGTCAGCACTCCTTTTGCTAACGCGAGGTCTATCGTGCTAGCAACCGCCGCCAGATACGTCATAGGCGCACCATCGTCAATCTTGATGGGAGTCATGGGCGCATCGAGTTTCCAGCCATGCTCTTGCCATAGGCGTGTGTTCAAGGTGTAGCCCAAGAGCACCTCAGAAAAGAATCGCATCAGCCCTGAATATCCCTCTCCAAATAGGCCATACATCTCAAGCGCATTCGCTACGACCTCCGAGCCAAAGATGAAACCATGTCGCGTTGAGCGCACCACATCATCTGATATCGTCCTCACGGTTAGAACAGGTAAAGACTTCAGATTGATCTCGTTCAACTGGCTGCCACCGTAACGCTTCATAAAAGCTCGAACGGTATGGGCGGGATTCCCCTTTGTACCGGTCGCACGAGACACCATATTTAGCGTTCCACCGTTGAGAAATAACAGTGGCGGCAGTGGTACGTGCCAGCCGTACATTCGTTGCAGCTCATCCTGAAGCGCCAGTAAACGGTTCAACCCAAGATGAAGGGTGCCGTCTCCACCATTTAACCCAAGGACATTGACCTTTCGCGTAAACAATAAGTGACGTAATGCACGGTCTAATTCAGCCGCAGTTCGTGTATGCACCGCATCTTGCGGTGACTGAAGCACATGCGGAAGCCTACGGTCGTGTAAACGAGTACGAGCATTGGTGCGAGAGAATGGATTAGAAATCACCCCAAGCCGCACAGAGCTGGCTGGACCTTGAAGCCGTACGTACTCTGCTACGTCAGCATTCGATATCAGCTTGGAATTCGTCTGCCATGTCATACGAGGAGGCTCCTCGTGTCTATGCCGACGTGGGGGGAGTGAGGCGTGCCTCCGGCAGGGCTTACCCGACCGGAGCCACCATTCGACTGCGTAACGTTCGCTACAGTGCCTCTACGGCCAAGAATGCGTTGTCCACGGTAATCTGCGATCCGCCCAGTGTTACGTCGGTTTTCCACTGGCAGGGCACGTCATTTTTACCCCAATTATCGATGGTCATGTTGTCATCGATATCAAAGCACATGCAGGGAGCCTTGGTGGACAGAGTGAATGCCTCACCAGTGTCTGCGTCAAGGCCGATCAGAAGCTTCTCCAACTCTTGGGCGACAAGCGGTAAGGCAACATCACATGCGGTCTTCGCGACATCGTTGGTCAATCCCGTCGTCTGCCCAGACAGCGAGTCTGCGAAGGAATCACAACAGGTTTCATCCTTGGTGGGATCGTTTTCAACGACCAAGCACTGCTTACCTGCCAGCAGGCTTTTCAGAAGCTCCTCATAGGTATCCACTTTCGGTAGACCATCGCTGCCATCACCGGCGATGAGCGGAAGCAATTCGTTCTTAATGAGATAGTTTAGAAGTGCACCGTACTTGATGTCCAAACCGTGAGGATCGATGGACAGCATGTTGTCGTCTGTGGCCGAGTAGCTGACGGCACCAGTCCAGTTGGAGGTTACAGTGCCGCCTTGGAAGGCTTGTACATTAATGGTCTGCTTGCACTGGCTCTCATCCGTCGGATCGCACTCGCTACCTAAAGTCCACCGGTAGGTCACGGAATGCCATTCTGCAGTGCCAGCGGTAATTAGACCATCGGCTTTCGGCTCCTCTGGAATCTCATAGGTCGCAGTGAGTTCGAGGTCCGTCAAAATGGCGGCCACATCTTGCCCAGTGAAGAGAACATCAGCGCCCACGTTATCTTCAAGAAGATTGAAAAGTAGCTGATTCATCAAGCTCTTTATTGCGATGCCAACCGAATCATAACAACCATCTTCTTCACTCAAACACGGGTTATCCGGGTCGGTGAAAACAAAACCACAGAGCTGGGAAATCGCGCTGACATCGGCTCCAGAGTCACACGCGAGGGAGAGGAGCTGCCCCGCAGGGTCGGTGAATAGATTGGTAACGATGTAGATAACCTCGGCTACCTCTGGCGGTAGCGCACTGACGATATCGAAATTACTCGTTACGGTGTATTTACCCTTCCAGAGAGGAGCGAGGTTTGTCAGCGGCACCGTGACCGCGGTAGACCCGACGTTGTTTACTGTTCCATTTTGATCATCACAACCCCAGGTCAGAGTGGGACCAGCTTGGTCTTTCCCAAGGCCAACGATGGTGTATTTCTGTGTGCCTTCGCTATCTAGCCCGGGCAATTGTGCGAACGCAGTGGACTGCGTCAGATTTTTTAGCGGAGCGTTCAGATTAGCGGTCGGCAAATTATTCGGGTCCATGGTTGCACATGTGTTCGGTTGAGACTGGGACTGCTTGAATAAGTAAGTTTCCACTCCCTGAAATTGCCGACTTCCCGTGTAGGTGTAGTTCACGACGAGAGGCACCTGCCCTTTCGGCGCAACCACCACGTCGAAATAAAGTGGCGCCGCATCAGAATTCCGTAGCGACGCTTTCACCTCATATTGCGCCACCTGCTGGGCAAGCTGCGTAATCTGGTTACTCGTCTCGCCATTCTCTCCACTGAAGCTTGTCGTGGTAGCGAGCTTCATGGAATTAGCGGGGTTTTTGGTGACCTCCCAACCAATTTCAAGGTTGGCTACAGGAGAACCGTCTCGTACCGCTTTCACCTCAAGTGTTCTGGATTGGGAGAAGGACATAACGATAGAGCATCGGTTGGTCCCTTTGCACTGGTTACCATCATCGCCATTTGCCAACTTAAACTCGATAATCGCAGTTCCCGGAGGCTGGGCAGCGACATCAGGGCTTGTATCGGGCGTATACGTGTCTGCTTGACCGGATGGGCCTGGCAGTGAGCCGGAATCGTCGTCTCCACAACTAAGGGTTAGCAGACAGGTAAGCGCAAGCGCTGCCACACGAAAAGTCGAAATATAACTGAGGCTTTCCATACTATAATCTCCAAGTAGGCGCGCGGAGTATAGAGATACCGCTCCAACCGTTCAACGGAAATTGTTCCTCGAACGCATCTTCTCTCGAGCGCTCCCACTGTAGGGTTACTAATTGTGGCAGCTAAGTGCCTGTTCCTACATTGCTCCTACCTCTGTACTTGGGGACATGAACAAGATTCTGCTACACTTCTGGGTAATTAATTGTGCGGAGGCTCGCCAGAGGCTTTGGACGTTCCATATTGGGAGATAGCAACGATAGTATGTTGTCTTGCTTTCTCCGTTCTATTCAGCGGGTCAGAGACCGCACTAAATGCGCTCGGTTCCAACCGACTCCAGAAGCTTCTGGAGCGGTCCGCCGAAGATAAGCGCCGTAACCGATTCCTTGAATTATGGCATAGCCGCAGGAACGAAGCGCTCACGTGTATCCTGATCGGAAACAATCTCGTTAACATAGCAGCGTCTGCTCTTGTCACCGACCTGTTCACTCGACTTTTCGCACCAACTGAATACGCAAGCTTTGCCGTTCCTGCTGCGATTTTCGTTGCGACAATTTCCATCCTGACATTGGGCGAAATTATACCCAAAACGTTTGCGCAAAATAATGCGGAGCGCTTCGCTGCGCTCGCCGTGCTGCTTACTCCATTTTTCGTCCTGACCTACCCAGTGAATAAGATCTTCACTGGATTGTCTCTCTGGTTCATTCGAAAAACCGGTGGACGGGTGAAAGCTGAAGTGCACCCCATCACAGAAGAGGATATTGAGGACCATATCGCCGCAGCGGCCGCCCAGGGTAACCTCGACCAGGATCAACAGCGGCTACTCGAGTCCGTATTCGAATTCGATGACACGATCGTCCGAGATGTAATGAAACCGCGGCCGGACGTGATCGGTCTGGCGCTGGATGCTCCACTTCAACAAGTACTTAATATTATCGAGCAATCGGGACACAGCCGGTATCCAGTGCACCGGGGTGAGCTGGATGACGTAGCTGGCATGCTCTACGTACGGGACCTCCTGGCATGGTTTGCTCGACCACAAAGCGCAGACCTCGATATCAACGACTTCTTGCGCCCGGCGCTGTTCGTACCTGAGACGAAGGGGATTCGCGAGCTCTTACGGGAGCTCCAGAGCTCCCGGGTTCACCTCGCGATGGTGGTAGACGAATTTGGCAGCATCGCTGGTCTCGTGACCATTGAAGATATCGTGGAAGAAGTGTTCGGAGAAATCTACGACGAAACAGATGCGCATGCCGTTGGAGAAGATCTTGTTCGCTCAACCGGCGATGACCTCTGGGAGGCAGATGGCCGAGTATCAGTCCGAGATGTAGAAGAAGCCTTGGGTGTAGATATCTTCCCAGACGATGAGGCCTACAGCACAATAGCTGGATACGTGCTCACCGAAGCCGGAAAGATCCCTGAAAAAGGTTGGACGGTCATTTTGCAAGGGTACCGATTCCGGGTTGTTGAGGCCGATATGAAAAGCGTTACACGAGTAGAAATCCAACACATCCCAGCGGCTGCTACGGAAGACGAGTCTACGCCTGAACCAGCCGCCGCTACAGGTTAAGGCCATTATTCCCTAGCGAAGCCGCTACTCGAACCCCGCCTAAAGATGGCTGAATCTCATAAGCCGCGTGTCCTTGAGTTGAATTCGAACATTGACACTGTATGAACCACCCACTAGGTTCCGGCGTTCATGTTGGGCTGAACAGCAATCAATGTCCTGTTAGCTCACGCGACCGGAGGATGTATTCGATGAACGTTGTGCGACTGACCGCAGTATGCGGCGCCTTAGTTTTGCTAGCCAGTCCCGGCTGTAAGAAAGATGAGCCCACCCCCGAAGCTGGTAAAGCACAATCTGGGGAACAGCAACCAGAGGCTG
Source organism: Pseudomonadota bacterium (assembly GCA_002863065.1). GTDB lineage: Bacteria > Myxococcota_A > UBA9042. Next base: position 4,327 of record PKDL01000428.1, on the reverse strand, counting down.
CCAAAGCAACCGAAAAAGCAGGGGAAGTAGACACTCCCACCAAGGCTGGTAAAACCCAAAGCCCAACAGCAACGAAGACGAAACCAGCGCAGTCGGCTCCCAAGATGCCAGCCAATGTCTTCGGCTATATTGCGCTCCCAGGGCTCGACAATCTGCTTGAGCTCGTCGAAACACAAGCGAAAAAGCTTGGCGTACCTCTACCACCAGAGGCAAATTCAGAAGTAGCACTCGCGCAGGTGGGTGTCGCTCTGGGTATGAAAGACATGAAGTGGTGGGACCGCAAAGGACCCTCATTTGTCATCGGTGTGAACCCCAAAATCGATGAATCTGCACTGCTTGTCCTGCCGATCACTGATTCTGCCAGCGTACTCGCCGCGCTACCCGAAAGCGCAGCGAAAGATGTAGAGGGCAATGCAGCGTCACTCACAATCATTATGGGCCAAACGGGATACCTGAACTTTGTATCCAAATATGTCGTTCTTAGCGCGAAACCTAATCTGTTCCCGATGGTGAAAGACTACTTGGGAGCATTGTTGAAAGACTATGAACATGACGGATTAGCTGCGGGCTCACTCAACGTGGCTAATGTGCGTAATGTATTCAAGGATGAATTGACGCAAGGCCTTGCCGAGATGCGAGCGGCAAAGAGTGAAATCGAAAAAGAAATCATGCGTGACCTCCCACCAATGACCAACCTAACTGGTGTGGGGAAAATGCTTGAGTTCATTTTCAAGGCCGTGGAGACAGTTGCCACTGAAGCGGAGCAAACGGCGTTCAGTGTGCACTATGATAAGAACGGTCATCTATCTGTGCCGCTTACAGTTCAAACGAAGGCCAACGGAAAGCTGGGCAAACTCATGGCTAGCGCCAAGGCGAATACGGATATCAGCTTCGTAGGTAAAGCACCGAAAAACTCATGGGCTCTTTCCGGCGGTAGAACCGACCCAACTCTATTTCAGGGTATGACCGGCTGGATGGTTGACATCATGTCGAGCTCATTCAAACTGGATGAAGCTGAGAAAACCGCAATCCAGTCCCATGTAGCAACGCTAATGAAGCTGCAAGACGGTACGAATTGGTCCGCTTTCTACGCGGATGGCTCGTTCCCAATAGCGGTAGCGGGTTCTGCGGGAGTAACAGACGGCGCGAAGTACAAGACGACAATGGACGCCTACATGGGTCTTGTCTTCAAAAAAGTGATGTCGATGGCGAAGACGACACTGCCTCCGAATCTTCAAGCACTAGAAGGGCAAAGCTTCGTACAAATCATCGGGACGCTGAACGCCATTACAAAAAATATGGGCGTCACGCTAACCGCCACCGATGAGAAAAAAGGCGATGTCTCCCTTCAATCCCTCAGTCTGACGGTCGATGTCATGATGCTGGAAAAAATTGCCGGCCCCGACGACGCGGCGGAGGTCAAAAAAGTCACGAGTCTCCTAGGGAATAAAGTCGAATTCGCACTTGCAACCGGCGCTAAACACGTCGGGATGGCTTTTGGTCCGAATGCGGTGAAAACAGCTACATCGATAGCCGATGGGAGTTTCAATGGCGGCTCCACGGTAGCAGGCTCATTAAAGCCGGGTATGAATGCATTCATCCATGTGGATGCAAGCCAAGCCATCGCAACCTTCCTACCGCTCGTAAAGCAACTGGATCCAGAGGTTGAGCTTCCGAAGTTTCCGGCTGGCGTCGAGTTCGGTCTTGCCGCTGGATCAATAGGAACACGCCTAGCAGTGGAGCTGTATGCCAATGCAGATAAGATGGTCGAAGCAGCTCAAATCCTCGTTAAGATGGATGAGCGCGGTTCGGCCCCCGCCGTTATAGCCGACCCGACAGAATTGCCAGTCCCGGCACCCAGCGACGAAGCTCCTGCAGAGACTGCACCCGCGCCGTAAACTTCAGAAGCGTTTTTAGAGCGTCATAGCCGGCTCCATTCCTTTGGAGCCGGCCAACTTCTTCCAGCTCGTAAGAGAACCGTTCTCGGAGCGAACCGGACGCATACGGCTTCGCATCTAACGTGTGAACTGAAACGAATTTTTCATCAGTTTCGCCAAATGGTGCCGTCTCGTTCGGAAATGTGCTTGCGCGTATGGAACAGCGATCGGTATATTCCAGGCTTAGAGATCGCAGGTAACATTTGTGGAGGTCGACGATGATTCACGGAACGAACTGGCGGCCAGCGCCGCTTCCGAAGCCGAAGCCTACGCCGCAAGGCTAAGCTGACGCTAACGCTGTCGGCCCGCTGGGGTCCAAGCGAACGAGACCAAAGCCCGGATTATCCGGGCTTTGGCATTTAATGGGCAGGAGTTTCGGGCTGCTCGGCTAAATCATCGAGAGGCCAACGTCCAGGAACTCGTGCATTGGGATTACGTAATGCCGCCAAATAGAGTCGCCTGAGCATGAATATACTCGTAACGCACAGCACGACTCCGATCCCCTGGCTCGTCGACAGTCCAAAATATTCACCACGTTGATCTGCCCGAAAGAGCTCAATGAGAAACCGGGCAACCGCATAGAGTATCCCAAAGACCCAGAAAGTCTCACCGTCAAAGCGGCGTACTCTGCGATAATACCAGTAGCAGAATGCAGCAAGCAGCCACATGAGTAGGGCGGTATAGAGCTGAGTTGGATGCACTGGTAAAGCAGCGTCGGCGGCGCTCACCCAGCCAGCATCATTGTGAGTTCTCCATGCAGGCGAACCAGTGGGAAAACTGACTCCCAACGCGTTGTCAGACACCTCTCCGAAGCAACATCCCGCAAAAAAGCAGCCCATGCGACCAAAGCCAATCCCCAGCGGCACACCGAATGCCGCCAAATCACCGACGCGCCAAGGGGGGATGTTGTGACGTCTTAGAAACCAGATGCAAGTGGGAATCGCGAGCAAGAAACCACCATAGTACGTCAGACCGCCGTACCAGAATTTGAAGGCGCGAAAGCAATCTCTTTCCGAATGGCACGTTCCAGCGTCTAGATTGCATAATTGGCCAAGCTGAGCCGCGACACATTGAGCGTCTTCGGCGCACGCCGTACCATCCCCTCCTCCAGGAAGCATGCGACCAGTCGATAGCAGCGGATCGGTACACAGATAGATGTAATCCATGAGCTGTCCATCAAAAAGTACATGGGCAAAGCGGCCGCCCATGACACCCGAAATCACGATCAACATTCCGAGGTCAAGGATCCGATTGGGCTCTATCCCCTCCCGCGGAGCATGACGCCATGCAGCATAAATTCCGACAAGAAATCCCACCATGAGCAGTGTGAAATATGCTGGGAAGTCGATGCCTAAAATGACGAAGGTTCCGTGCATCTTATCCCTCCTGTGGGGGCTGCGGCTCAGCAACGCCTATTAGATATGAACGCCGCCCCAAACGAACCGCTTCCAGAATGAGCAGCGCGACCCCTATGGATATTTCAATATCCGCGAAGTTGTACGTTGGCCAGTGCAAATCACCGGTGTACGTATCTATAAAATCGATCACATATTCAAATCGGAGTCGGTCGATAAAATTACCGATAGCGCCCGCCAATATCCAAGCAAACCCTTGCGCAGACAAGTGCTGTTCCGGACGTAAACGGAGAAATAAATATCCGAGCATAAACAACGCCAGAAACGATATTCCGATAAAAAACCAGCGTCGAAAAGTCGCAGGCCGTTCGGATAATAGTCCCCAAGCGGCTCCTGGATTCTCTGCATAGCGAAGCTGCATGAATCCGTTGATTACGGACACGACGCGATGCATCAACAAGTAGACTTCGCCCGATCTTACCTCCGTTTCTAACGACACTGGCGTGTGGATCACCGGGAATACCCATTGCGACAATACGTCGCTCATGTGTGACTCGCTTAGATATGGAAGGGCGAATCGCAAGTACCCTTCCAGCGTTGATGTGCCGTGAGATTTGAGATGCTTACGAGCATTCTCCCCACTGGGTACACGACGAGGTGGCCAATTCAGGCTCCGATGATGAAATACCCAATAGTACGCGAGGCGAGGCTGTTCGGCATACACGGGGAAAGCTTGCGCGGTCGGAACCAGTCGCTTTTTCGCAAAGAGTTGCGATATCCCGGCCGGCCCCCGGTCCTCGATTGTGGCGAGCTCGCCGTCGGATAAACCAAAGCGGGATGTCAAAATATCTCTTACCGAGGCGCCGTCTTCATCTGAATCAATGACGAGCGGTAGCGGATGCTCGACGGTACCAAGAGATTTGTCAGCCCATGCCTTGGTCCACTGATCGATAGTGACACCAAAAATAATCACTATCGTAAGCATGGTATACCGACTTCGCATGCCGACTGGCTATGGTGGTACGGAACCAAAGT
>PKDL01000330.1 GCA_002863065.1 Pseudomonadota bacterium | reverse complement strand
TGACCTCTTGATGCATCGACAGATCCGCTCTGTTTTACGGACTAGTCGTCCGTATTACTCTGAGAACGAGCTGCTGCAGTATTTCGAGCATATTGAGCACATCACAGCACAGCAGCGGTCGATTGAAAGGCAATCAAGACGGTTCTGGGTACTGCGTCGTCTGGAACAAAATATAGGGCATAAAGTGGAGGTCGAGGTAGTCCGCCAAATCGGTAGGAGATTTGTAGTGGACTTGTTGGACTGGGGCTTACAGTGTGCATGGACGCCGAAGCGAACACCTACCGTTGGAGACATTCTTCCTCTTACGATTAGTCAGGTAAATGCGAGGAAAGATCGCATTATTTTAGCCGGCTAATTGTGTCGACTTTCGCTGGCATTAGTCATTCTGAGAGTGATGGACCAAACGCATCTTCTGAGCCGCTGGACGTGTCGGAACTGCATTGCTTCGTCTTTCCCTGCGGTAGGTGAGGACGTGGACGGTTTGCAGCCATGCTAGTGTCTATCTTTACGGGGTTTTTATGGTGTGTGACTGCATTCCTTTTGCTGGATGCAATTCGTCGTAGGCAACGATTACAGGGGCTTCGGGCGCTTCGCGCGACACCACTTCGTCAAGATGCCATCACCATCAATGAAGCAGGTACGGGTGATTACCGGGTGTGGATTGCTCATGGGGCCGTGGTACCCGAGGGCGTGGCTCTCGCCGCCGTGGTGCTCGCCCGAAATGAGGGACTGGTAGCGCTTGATGTTGTGCCTACAGATTGGCCTGGCTTGGATGCCTTTGATTTCGCTCGTCGCACCGATACTCGTACCTATCGGGACGATAAGTTGGCGCGGGGAGTAAGCGCAGCATGCATGCTTGTGGCATCGACAAGACACCTTGAGCGTATCGGCCCCAGTCCCGAAGAATCTCGAGTCGATCCTGTAACTTTGGCCTCACTATCCGAGCGGTTAAAGGTCATCGCTTCGGATCGAGCGAACTTTCGCATTGGACCAGGCGTGGTTGCCCCACGAACTGACGAATGGTCGGCGGTCATTACCACCGGCAGCCAGTGCTCCGGTCGATTGCGAGCGGCTTGGTCGCTCATACGGGTAGCATTGTGGTTCGTTGGCCTAGCATTGTACTGCGCATTGGACTGGTCAGCATTCGTCGATTTCGGCTTAGCAATGGCCCTTGTCTGCTGGTTATTTCAGCCTGCAATCGCGTTGGGTGGTGGAGCCTGGTCTCCTAACGATTTAGCCGCGTTGATTTGGAGTCGTCCCATAATTGAGGCGATCCGAAGTATACGGGTTTGGCGTATGAGTTCCTCACGGGTCGAACAGACCGAAGATGTGGTCGAAACGGCGATGCCAATTGCCAATGTGCATAGTGCAAATCGATGTTGCCCGGTGTGCGGTCAGAGCGAAGGCACACTCATTATGCTGAAGGACCGTTGGCTTTTGAAATCAGGAGAGTTCTCATGGGTGCAATGTGAGTGCGGCACGGTATACGCGAAGCGACTTCTAAATCCATACGGCCGGGCACATTACTGGAACCGACGCTCCACTGACTTCGGTACGGATGCCTGGTCAATTTGGAATCGCTATCACCGGTCGCGTCACGAGGACAAACTACGTTTTGTGTATCGATTCCTCGACCCAAGTCGTTGGCTCGATATCAATTGTGGGGATGGTGCTTTTGGAGCAGTAGCAACGCAATGTATTCCTGCGATGGAAATGGAAGGATATGACCGTCTAGATTGGGTCCACACTGCGGTTAGACGTCGCTGGCTATCACGCGGTCATCGCGGGTCATGGGCGGCTTGTTATCAAGATGGACTGCGCCATCGTCGATTTGGTGTCATCAGCTCATGGCATGGCTTCGAGCGTGGGGACGAACTCCGCACGGTATTGTCAGATGCTCATTCATTGCTGACTGAGCATGGGGTACTTGCACTGGAAATGCTCGACCCAACCGGTCTTGATGCGCTTCTACTCGGAGCTCTCTGGCCGGGGTGGAATGCACCATACAAGGACCAGCAGATTCCTCTACGTACTATGGAGAAACTCCTGCAGAGGTTGGAGTGGCGACGCATATCTCGTGAGCGCCGGAGGGCGCATAGAGTTGGAACGGTTACGCTGGCGTGGGTTTTATCTCATCGTGAGCGGAGTCTAACAGGCGTAGTCTCTTTTTTGGGTTGGAGATGGACAATTCCTCATCTTATCCGCTGCGCCCTTGGCCTTCCAATTACGGCATTAGCCGATGCCATACTTTGGCTACTTGTCATAATCACCGGCCGCAGTAATTCGTATCGACTACTGATGATATCCGAGCGTACAGACAGTGCGACAGATGTGACCTCTCAGACGATGCAATAATATGTACGGTACCATTCCACAAATGCTCTGATACCTTCTTTCAGGCTTGTCTCTGGACGAAACCCAATCGCATGCACCAAAGCATCCGTGTTAGCCCACGTCGATCGCACGTCCCCGGGTTGCATGGGCATAAGACGTTTCTCCGCAATGATACCCAAAGCATTTTCAAGTTCGCGGATGAATTCCATCAGGGGCACGGGGCAGCCGGCTCCTGCATTGAATATTCTCGCTGGACATCCCGTGCGCTCTGGCGCTTGAGCGGTGAGTCGTGACAAGCACTCCACGATATCGTCGATATAGGTGAAATCACGGGCTAACTCTCCGGCATTATAAACCTCGATCGGAATTCCGCCTAAGATCTGCCTGGTAAATTTGAAGTAGGCCATGTCCGGTCTGCCCCATGGTCCGTAGACCGTGAAGAAACGTACACCTGTTACAGGAAGTTGAAATTGCTGTGCGTAGGAATGTGCTATCAACTCGTTGGCGCGTTTTGTCGCTGCGTACACACTGACGGGTGCATCGACTCGCATCGTAATATCGAGCGGCTGGTTCAGTAGATTTCCGTATACTGAGGAGCTTGATGCGTAGATGAGGTGGGAGAGATCCGATTGCCTGCAGCACTCGATCACATTGGCGAATCCAACAAGATTGGAGTCTACATAGGAATGCGGATTGTTTTGACTCCAGCGAACTCCGGACTGTGCTGCAAGGTGAATGACTCGATCGAATTGCTCTTTGAATACTGAGTCTACTGCGCTGCGGTTTGCGAGATTTAACTCTTGGAATCGATAAGCTCCATGCCGCAGCCTTTCAAGTCGGGCGGCTTTTAGTGAGGCATCGTAATAATCATTGAGATTATCCACCCCAACGACCGAGTGCCCATCGGCTAGCAGCCGCTTTGCCACATGGAAGCCAATAAATCCCGCAGTGCCCGTAACTAGAATATGCATCCTGGACTCCGTAGAGGTAACGCCAATCGGTACTGTGCACATCGCAACCGACAATGGAAGGGCAGCCATATGTTTCAAATGGTAATGTCGAATGGAAAAACCGACTGCAAAAGTGCCTTCTGGAATCCGCTTTGAACAAAATTCGGAGTCCATGCAACCAACGGTCAAGTCTACATTTGCCTCTGCCGATACAGCATCGAGCGGGCGACATTAGTACCCCATGTTAGACTTGTTGAGTGTGGATATTAATTGCAGATAGCTTGAGGGGAAGGTAGCTTCCGACTCCTTGAGGCTAGGCGGGCATACATGGCACGAACCTTATCGAATACACGCAGTACCGAGAGCGAGCTGATCGACTACACACAGATACGCCGTATTTTGCGGCGGTGGTGGTGGTTGCTCGCAATTGTTATCGCATTAGTAATCGGGATGGCCTATGCCGCATTAGACCGGGTAGAGCCGCGGTACAACGCCACTGCCACGGTCGTTGTGTCTCCGAAAACGCCACAGGTTCTAGCGGATATGAAGGAGTTCATGGAGTTGCCAGGCGGTACTCGTCGGCAGTTCTCAGACTATATTCGTACGCAGTTGGACATTATAAAAAGTCAGAAGGTTGCGAGTGAAGTTCTGGATAGAATGGACCTCTGGGATGACGCGCGCTTGTTTGGCGAATACACCCCTGTAGAGCGCTCTCGACAGGCATCCATGACGGGCGAAGAATTACGAAAAGAGCGGGCAACGTCGTTGGCTGCGAGAATCAATACCGAGCGCGTCTCTGATTCACTAATTATTCAAATTCAGTTCCAGCACAAAGATCCCGTGCTAGCCGCCGGAATCGCAAATACCGTGGCGGCCGTCTACGAAAGTCAAAACCTGGCGCTGAAGCGTGAGGTACTGGAAAAAGCGAAAGTGGACTTACAACGGCTGCTAACGGAGCGTGAGGCGGCGAAGCTGACCGCCGAAAAGCAGGTCGCAGATTTTGAGCAGCTGCACAACATTACTGCCGTGGGCACACGTCGAAAAGAAGTGCAGGGGGAACGATCCTTCTATAACGAACGAGTATTGGAAGCGAAGAGTCGTCTTGTTCGAGCCGAGTCAGAGCTCGCACAAATCCGCAGAGCTCGTAGGGAAGCAAAAGGGATTTTTGGCATCGGAGCGGCCGAAGTGTTGAGTAATCCTGTACTGGGAACTTTAAAGCTGGACTACACCCGCATTCGCAATGAAGTGCATGAGTATGAACTCGTATACGGTCCTAAGCATTTCAAGTTGAAGGGCGCCAAGCGGCGGCTGCGTCAGGTCAAAAATGCCGTAAATAAAGAAATTGACGGCATTTACGGTGCTGCACAAGCCAAGGCGTCGGCTGCTCGTGCTGAGCTAAAAAAGTTAGGAGCATCCTTCGACGCGGCACGTGCAGAGGACGATCAGCTGGCGTCGGCGGTAGAAACGTATGCCACTCTGACCAAAGAGTTACGCGAGCAAACGGCACTATACGATAGAATTCGCAAGCGTCACGAAGAGGCTTCGATTACTAACAGCCTCGCATCCAACAATGTCCGCCTTCTAGATAGCGCACTAGTTCCTACCCATGCCGTATGGCCCCGGCGTGGCATGGTCCTAGCTGGCTCGGTCGTACTGGGTTTATTTCTAGGGATCTTGTTGGTGCTGATTGTCGAACGTGCGGACACGACTCTCCGAGACAAAGAGCATGCCGAGCAGGTACTACAAGTTCCTTGTTTGGGACTCATCCCCACCATTAGTACAGGCGGCCGTCCACCGACCACGGCGAGCCTACGTGAACGTGATTTATATGTTCAGGAGCATCCCCTATCGGAGGCCGCGGAGCATGCGCGGACATTACGGACCAATCTACTGTTTTTGTCAGCCGAGCGGAAACTCAAGACACTCTTAGTTACCAGCGCACTTCCCGAGGATGGGAAAACGACGATCGCTATTCAAATCGGCATCACGCTGGCCTCTGCAGGGGAGCGAGTCGTTCTCATTGAGGCGGACCTACGACGTCCGCGCGTAGGTACCACTTTGCAGGTCCGCACCGATGTTGGGCTGTCTACATACCTCGCGGATCGTGAAGCGGTAGTGTCGGATATTCTACAGGAGACGGAAGTACCGAACCTTTCAACTATCGTTTGTGGTCTGGTGCCTCCCAATCCAGCGGAGTTACTGAACTCACTTCGACTGAATCAGCTTATTGCTCGACTGCATGAGCAATTCGACATGGTGATTATCGATTCTCCGCCTGTCAATGCGGTCAGTGACTCGATGGTGATGGCTAGTCGAGTTGACGGCGTGCTGCTGGTTGCCAAGGCCCGTCAAACGACAACAGAAGCGATACGGGTAGCATATCGTTCGCTGTGCGATGTGGACGCACCGGTTATTGGTACTGTCCTAAATGCGGTGCAGGACGGCGCTTTCCGTTACTATCGGAAGGGTAAGTACTATCGCCGGGGCTATTATCGTCGCACGCCAGAAGAGCTCGAAGCACAGGATCAGCAGCAAAGCTTACTAGGGTAACAATATCGGGGGCCATTGCGTGCCTCAGAGCCAGCGACACGCAGCGGGGCCCTGGTACTTTTTCAACTAGGTGGCGCCGTAGAGGCCGTACTTTCGGCCGGGTGATTTGTACGAGCTGTATTCGTTCTAGCGAAGGAATAGTTGGCCAGGTACATTCCACACCGAAGGAGGCGTGAGTATTTGTCCGGAATACAATCCTCGGAATGATTGGTAGAAGACACATGCATCGTCCTGCACAAATCCCCCGGTTTGTTGGCTACCCACTCCGAGAAAGAGTCCAATGCTGCCGGTACCCGTGAGGCCACCAAGTAGCGCCGGGCCATTTTGCGTGGAACCAGGGGATTGAAGCGCTTCAAATGGGCCGCCGTTGATAGATAGCTCAACCCCATAATCAGCTACGGTGACCGAATTTATGGTTCCATTGGCAATAGAGGCCCAGTTCCAGCCTAGATTCGCCGAACGGAAAGCGACCCGTCCTTTATCGGTCGTCACCATCAAGTCACCATTTTTTTCAGCTAAGAGAGCAACGGTAGAGGCGGGGTATACTGTGGTTTCAGTGGGGTTGCCTATGACTTGGGTAAGGACGCCAAAGCCCTGGGTGTAGTTACATATCGCGATGTCCGCCGCGACGATCCCGATTCTAACCCATCCTCCGCCATCAAGTGTCATCTCACAGAACACCTCAGCCACATCACCATTGTTCAGCGTGACCCAGTACACACCACTAGGCGCCGATTCATCCGCTGCTTTCACGGCTGCACAACTTACGGCTGGGTTATCTTGTGAACCAACGTTGCAAACTAACGTTCCGCCCTGGCATACGGAATTGAAGCATGTATCGCCTTCCGTGCAAGGGTCTCCATCATCGCATGCGAGATTGGTCGGGATGCTCTGACAACCCGACTCCGGGTTGCATATTTCTGCAGTACAAACGTTTCCGTCATCCGGGCACACGACTGTATCGGTCTCTACACACACTCCGCCGGTACATGATGTTTCAGTACACGGATTACCATCGTCGCAGGGTGAGTCATTGGGCTTGGGCTCGGCGAGGCAGGTGCCGTCAACACATGCCGGGATCTCACACGGGCTTACCGCGAGTAGTGCGCAGTCCTCAACGACGCTGCAGCCACCTCGATTTCCAGTATCGTTTTCAATGTCGGTTTGTCCGCTGTCGATTTGAATGCGTGTATCTGGCTCTATCTGTTGGCCAATGTCGACGATAATATCCTGTCGGAATAAAGCGTCTGGCTGTAAGAGAATATCGTCGGAAGTGGGACACCCGGCGACTACACCGCACCATGCAAGCAGGATGCTGAGGGTTATATAGTTAGTCCGCATTTTTTGTCACTCCGTCGACTCGTCCCTACCACTTTACTCGCCTGTCGATATCTCTGCCAAATGGGACGTGCCATTCTCCAGCAGATGAGTGCGAGTTCAGATAGGTCTGGCGCATATTGACTGATGTTCATCGGTCCGTCGATATCTGCCTATGAAAACAGGCATAAGTACAAGCCTTCTCCAAGGGGATTGAGTGTTTGTTTTGGGCGAATTACCGGATTGATCCAGAGAAGGCCTCTGTAAGGATCGCACGAGCGAACAACTTCGGATGATGTGCCGTCGCTAGCTTCTGCATTTCTGTTGGTGAGGCGTAACGTGAGGGGGCATTTATCAGATCGAGTATTGCCTCAGCGATCGCAGCCGGCTCTCGAGCATCGACACAAAGGCCGAGTCGGTGATGCTTTACGAGAGCGCCCATTAGGCCGAATGCGCTGGAGATGAGTGGGGTACCTGCTGCCGCTGCCCGAATGACTATCGCACTCATTCCAACATGGCGAGGGTAGGGTGCGAGGACAATGTCTGCAGCGGCGAAGAAGCTCTGCACATCGGACTCTGAGACGAATTCATCTCGTATCTTGAGGCTCCCACCTAATGCTGAGCGAGCTTCTTCGATATCTGTTTTCACGGAGGGATGCACCGGTCCTACTAGAGATAGAACCGTGTTGCATCGAACGTCTGCCGGGAGAAGGCGCATCGCATCGAGTACCTGCCGGACACCTTTTCGTGAAGACAATACGCCGAAAAGTAGCAGCAGTGTGTCGTTTTCTCGGACTCCAAGCTCGTCCCGTATGACCTGAGGGGGGGTATCGCTGTTTGCATCGATGGGGTCTGGAAGCCATCGTGCTTTGGACGTCTTTCCCAGTGCGTTTAAGCCGTGTACGGCGAAACTGTCCAAGCTGAATACTGTGGATAGTTTTGGGTGACGCATCGCACGTCTCAGAAGTCGCTGTTGCCGACGACCTCGATGCTCTTCAGCTTTGGTAATCGGTAGGGGGGATACCGTGTCGTAGTGAAAGATGGGGCGGAAGTAGATTCCGCTAATGTCGCATGGCACCGGTAGGCCCAATGCAATCGGCACTTGAAGATAGGCATCGGCATACATCAGCACGGCGTGTGTTGCTCGTTCGGCTCGACACACGCAATTCAAGGCTTCCCATTCAGCGACTGCCTTTATCGGTAGTCGTAATTGGGCTGGAGCGATGCGGGGGTATTCGGGGTGGACCTCGTGAAAGAGCACTCTCGGCGTCTCGTCAATGACTTGAGCTAGATCGTTATGTGCTTCAAGCATTTGCGGGACTGAGGCGATGACCAGGGTTCCATCGCTCTCCATTTCACTGAATTCCCGGACTAAGTGGATCAAGTATCCTGCATGGTGACCTTCAGTGTCGATATCGAACAGGACAACGGTATTTCGCTCCTTGTTCGAACGCGGATTCATGCACGGTCCTCCACTGCATTGATAATCTCTTGGAAGATATCTTCAATGCTGCGAGTAATATCCCAGCCTTTGAAGTGAGACTTCATTTTTGTGAGGTCGCTGATATAGCAGATGTGGTCGCCTTTACGATTCTCGTCGACGTACTCATAATGAACTTTTCTGCCGGTGAGCGATTCCACTAACGCGAAGGCCTCAAGAATGGAGATGCTGTTGTTACGGCCACCTCCAAGGTTGTAGACCTCGCCTGGTTTCGGATCTTTGCGAAATGCCTCAAATGCCTGGATTACATCGTAGCTGTGAATGTTATCCCGCACTTGCTTTCCCTTATAACCAAACACGCGATAGGTACGTCCCGTGACTGCCACTTTGATCAAATAGGCGAGGAATCCATGGAGCTCCACACCGGAGTGTGCCGGTCCGGTAAGGCAGCCCCCACGAAAAATACCCACCTTCGTGCCAAAGTAGCGCCCGTATTCTTGGGCCATTATGTCAGCCGCGACCTTGGATGCCCCGAACACTGAATGCATACAGCGGTCGATTTGAAAATTCTCCGCAACCCCAGCGTAGTCTTCCGGACGTGCATACTCGTATCGAGACTCGGTTTCGATAATCGGGATCGAATTTGGAGCATCTCCATAGACCTTGTTGGTGGACATGTGGATAAACACCGCGTTGGGCGTATGCCGTCGAGTAGCTTCCAGGAGATTGATTGTGCCGACTGCGTTGACGTCGAAATCGATTAGCGGAATGTCCGCTGCTTTGTCATGGGACGGCTGGGCAGCGCAATGCACGATCAAATCAAAACGCTCTGTTTCAAAGAGTTCAAACAGCGCTGTCCGGTCACGTATATCGATGTTTCGATGCTCAAATGTCCTTGTCTGTGAGAGCAGTAAATCTCGATTCCAGGTGGTGTCTCCCCCCGCTCCAAAGAAGACTTGGCGCATGTTGTTATCCGCCCCAATGACGTGGTGACCTTCGGCGTCATAATAGCGGACTGCTTCGGAGCCGATGAGACCGCTGGAACCTGTGACAAGTACTTTCATAGACTAATTGTTGCCCTCGCGATGTGCTTTGATCGGCACATGCTATTTCTGCGCTTGTTCGTTACATGGCTGCGCCACTCGTGTCGAGCCTCCGAACCGGTGTACGCGCTATATAATCGCCTCTGTTGAGTTAGCAACGTACTGGGAAGCATCTGATTCACGTATTGCCACTCTGTCCGCTTACCTTCGGCCGCTTGTAGAGTGAGCTATCGTACTTTTTTCGCTAGAGGCCAATTGAACGACATGATCGAAGTCAGTGGTGACTTTTCTGGAACCTTAGTTTTGGCATGAAGTCTGCTTCAGCAATGGGTGACGCTACGTCAACACGCACTAAACGCGTAGGTCTAGGAGAAGAAGCATGGAACAGTCGAACATTCTCAGTACCGAGTCGCACAACGTAGGAAACGACAATCACGACCTGGGAGCCGCCTTCGAAGCTGTACGGCGGGGACTGGAGTATCTTTGGCCGGAAGAAGAGCAAAACGGTTCACGCATGGCGACTGAGGCGGTCACACGCGCTGTGAAAGGGTTATCTCTGGAGCTGGAATACCTCTGGCCAAACGCTGCGTAAGCTGGATGTTCTCCGCAATGCTCGTGGCCGACATGAGCTTGGCATTGCGGTTTCATCTATCTGAGAAATTTAGCAGCATTCCGGTAAACCAACTCGTGAGTGAAGGGTCATTCACCCCGATTTACGCACTTTTTACCGTGTAGTGCGCAGTGAACAGCCATTCAGAGTGGCGCCGAACGCAACGGCCGCTGCCACCCTGGATTGAGGCGTCTCAGCTATTGGGGAGTTAGCCCAATCGATCCCCATTCCGTTCCACCCCAGCTGATGCTGACCTGTTTGCTGTCTGGAGTATACCCAGCCGCCAGCGCAGTGAACGTGTAGCTCCCTCCTGGCAATTCGAAACTCCAAAATGCGTCTGTGCTCCGTACCGTACGAGCCTTACCGCAGTCGCAAAGTACTAAGGCATCACCCAATCGCACATTGCCTTCGGCACTCGGAGACGTGGTAACGGATTCATCCCAAATCACCCCTTGTATCGTTCCAGTCCAAGATTCTTGGACTTCCGGTTCTAAAGCAATTTGCACCAATGCGTCGCCATTCACTTGATGCGTTACCGTACGCGCCTGCATATTGGCACCGTAGGCAGTGAATGTGACCTTATCACCGCCTTGCAACGGGAATGTCGACGTCCCGGATGCATTTGAAAGTTGCGCTAGCTCTCCTTGTATCTGTACGGCCGAGGCTGGAATAGACTGCCCACTGGCGTCGATCACCTGCACCGCTACCGTGCCGTCTTGGGAAGTATTTCTCACTGTTGTATCCGGTGTGAGCCCCAGCGAGGCCCAAGTTTCTTGGCCGGGCTTGATGTCGATCGTTCGAGCAGCAGCTCCGTATCCGGGAGCTGTCGCGGTCAACGTATGTGTGCCCACGGGCAAGATGAGTTCCCAGTATGCACTCGTGCCTTTGGCTCCGATGGTTTGACCATTTGCCGCTACATTGGCTGCTGGTAAACGTAATGCGCCCGGGTCGGCAGGTCCATTTGTAATGCTGCTATCCCAGACAACGCCGACGGCGCGGCCGGTTTGTTCACTGGATGGTGGTTCAGCAACGTCGGGAGAATTTCCTGTTGCTATGGCGAATAATGTATCCATGCTTTTCAGGATGCGGTCACCCGGACAGGCAGTATATGCTCCACTATGCTGGCCATGGCCTTTTACCGTAGAAGTATCAATACGTATCTCGAAGTCCTCAGCCATGGAGTGCATTAATTCGCCGGTACTTCGTAGCGACGCATTTGACGGGTACATGGTACCCATGGAATCGCATGCTCCGGTTTCGTAACAACCTACGAAACTGATCCCGATGTTACCTGAGTTGTGACCACCGACATGCGCACCATTGAAATGCAAAGGGCGGCCCTCATAAACTTGTCCATCATCTGTGACGAGGAAGTGGTAGCCGATGTCACACCACCCCCGTGTATCCATGTGATATGCCTGAATGCCGCGTATGCGTGCACTGAAACTTCCGCTGGACTTTGGAGGGGTGAAGGTATGGTGTATTGCCATACGGTACTTGGCAGTATTCCAGCCACTGCAATTGCTTTTACGTGCACCCCACTCTGCTCGTGTCTTGACGAAGTTTGGAATCGTGAGGCTAGACTCTACTGAGCCGTATTGTGGTTTATTGGATTGTATTTGTTCGTATTCGCCGGCAGGTACGACCGCGGCAAACGTGACGTTAGTAATGTCTGGTAGATGACTGGAGGGCAGTCTCATCTGGGCACCGAATATCTCTTTGCCGACATCGGCTCTGGCGACGAGAAAGTTTTCCTCGGACCAGGTCACATCTGCTGGAAGCCATTCGGTTGGGGTGCCATTTATTTCAAATCCCCGGACTTCGATGGTTGTACTTAGCCTGTCGATGGCTTCTGCGGAACGGAGGTCAACAAGCATTCCGATGCGTGTCGCTCCATCTGGGGATTCGAGGATAACGGACGTGGCAAAATCGAGGCTGGTATTCATCGAACCGGGACTAAATACCGCTTCGGCAGACGGCTCATCGGCCGACGGAAGGGCTACCGGAAGGGGATGATCTACAGCACAGCCCAGAGCAACTACGAGGGCTATGACAGGTGATGCCGGCCATGCAACACGATGTGGTTTCATAAAGTAATCTCGTTGGGGCCTGGTTCACGAGGTACAAGTGATGGGTTCATCAATGTTTGCACCTGCCTCACCGGTTGTAGCGACGCTAGGTAGCTGTCGTCAATCGTTCATTATAGAAATGTGGGCTACCTACTGGACCCGATACGTACATCTGATTGCGCACGCACCCCGCTATTTAGGCAGCTCTTGGCTCTATTCAGGCGCGTCTCGTCGAAATACGTAGGCCATATCGGCAAATGCTTTGAATTCGATTGAATTACCTGATGGGTCGTCAATGAAGAAGGTGGACTGTTCGCCAGCTTGACCGGCGAATCGAGTCCGGGGAGCGATGCGAAACGTTACTCCGTTCTTATGCAATCGGTTCACCAGACCTTGCCACTCTTTGGGGGGCAAAATACAACCAAAATGACGGGTAGGCACCGAATCTCCATCGACGGTATTGGTTGAGATACTGGCGGTTTCTTCCACTATATGAGTCGATAATTGGTGACCAAAGAAGTTCCAGTCAATCCATCGTTCTGCCGACCGTCCTTCCTTGCATCCCAGAATATCACCATAGAACACGCGTGTAGCTGCCAGGTTGAGCACAGGAATCGCCAAATGAAAGGGTGGGTTATTCATGCGCGTAGCTAAGCATAACTCTACAGAGTTGTCTGGCGTATCACAGTGACTTTGGTTGCAATGTATCTAGGGGCGCAGGATTCCACCGGTTACTCGTTTCATTGTGTCATTCTGTCGTTCTGGAGCGCGTCGCGACGAGCTGATCGTATGTTTTTGAGGTAGAAGGAAGTCATGGGAGATTTAGTCTACACTGCGCTGCCTCGACTTCTCATCGGCTCACTTGATGCAACAAAAGTGCGTGATGGTGTACCACGGGGACGGTACGGAGCTTGGCAACGGCGTATCCGGCCAACGGTATTCGGAGAACCGGCGTTCGACATAGAATTGGTGCCGACCGAAGTATGTCCAGCAAGGCCGCATATATGGGCCTTCACTGCTTGGAAGCGCATGCATACGGCGGCTCTTGATTCGGGCTTGGATTCGGGGTTATTGCGAATCTACAGCGGATATCGTTCGGTCGCTTTTCAAAAGGAAATATTCGAATATCGTCTCAAAGAGCGGAGAACAGAACGTCGCCGGAGAGGATTACCGGAACTTGAAGACCGGGTACTTCGAAAGCTTCAACAACGTTGGACTGCACTACCCGGAAAGAGCGCTCATCATACCGGCTTTGCCGTCGACCTTGGGCTCTATGAGCTTGGTATTCGGCAGGGGCGTAAAACCCCGGAATGGGCGTGGCTCATGCAGCATGCTCGCGAATTCCATTTTTATCCCTATCTAGAAGAACCGTGGCATTGGGAATTCAACCCTCCCGGTTTAGTGGAACACCTGAAAGTACTTCGGGAGGCGCTTGGCGGTTGTGCACCGTACGAGCACCTGCTCAATCCGGTTTTCGATTTATGAATCAAGCTACGTGAGACACGCTTCCTGTACGAGCGCCGGACTGCCGACGAGCTATCGTGCGATGGTACGACCCGAGGCGTCTCACTCTCCGAATTGACCTGTATTGTTTGGTTTTTATGTTCAAGCCCGGTCTCATGATACGTTCCGCGGGCAATTGGCTTGTGTTGTTACGCTATACGCTTCTGGTGAAGCGTGCGACGCTCGCGCGTCGGGCTGATCACTGTCATTTGGCAGAAATAACCTGTATAGGGGTTGAAAGGGAGCGTGAGTGCGCAGCGATAGTTGCGTGCGTATTGAATGTCTTGCCGCGTGGCAGGTCTAAAACGCGCATGAGTCCTAAGAGACAGCAATAACCACGGAGGAAAACATCATGAAACTAATGACTAAGTCGTTGGCAATAGCACTCGTAATTGCATGCATGGTGCTCGTCGGCTGCAGCTCAGATGAAGACACGGCGGCGGCTACTACTGCATCAGACAATACCGACCACACAGATGACCACACTGATGAAGGTGACCATTCTGATGCAGATGATGCGACCGATTCAGGCGATGGCGCAGACAGTGGAGACCCACTCGTTGACCAGTGCCTAAATGATGCTGACCAAGCGGTAGCGGCAGAGTACAACCTCACGGAAGAGGCGACGAGCTGTGCTCTCGGTTGTCTCGCTGACACTGATCCCATCACTTGCTCTGATACGTGTTTGAAGAACAACACAGGTGTTAGCGATGGCTGCGGCGGTTGCTACACTGAGACGGTTTCTTGCACCTTCGATAACTGCCTAGCGCAGTGCGCGGCTGACCCGAGTTCGGACGCATGTACACAGTGCCAGAATGATAATGGATGCATCACTCGGTTCTACGAGTGCTCCGGTCTCTACCCAGAGGGTACAGATGCGACCGATGCTGCTGACGCGACCGATGCTGCTGACGCGACCGATGCCGCTGACGCGACCGATGCTGCTGACGCGACCGATGCCGCTGACGCGACCGATGCCGCTGACGCGACCGATGCCGCTGACGCGACCGATGCCGCTGACGCAACCGATGCTGCTGACGCGACCGATGCTGCTGACGCGACCGATACTGCTGACGCGACCGATACTGCTGACGCAACCGATGGTGCTGACGCGACCGATACTGCTGACGCGACCGATACTGCTGACGCGACCGATGGTGCTGACGCGACCGATACTGCTGACGC
>PKDL01000332.1 GCA_002863065.1 Pseudomonadota bacterium | reverse complement strand
CATTCCTGCATGCCAGCATCCGTAGCCGCTACGGTATTTGCAGCCTAGGAGATAGGCTTTACTCGCAGAAAGCGTATCCGTCGGTCCGCCGATACCTTGTTGGTAACACTGACCTAATCCCACGCACCCCCGCGCGTTGCTCTTTTCGCAAGCCGCGCGATACAGCGAGCGAATGCGCGAGGGATTTGTTTGGTCGACTGGCAAGGATCGTAGCGAGTCAGCGAGTTCAAGGCATGCTTTGGTCTCGCCGCCGCTACACGATAATTGGTAGAGGGTGCGAGCTAACGCACGGTCACGCACAACGTTCTCATTATAGTCATTCACCAGGCCTAGCTGTAGGCAGTATCCGTAGGACTTCTGCCGGCAGGCGGTGGTTAGTAGTTTAAGGCCCTTGTTTGCATCTACGGCGACGCCTGACCCGTTGACGTACATAATTCCTAGTGCGCCGCATCCGTCAGCATATTTTAGGTCGCAGCTCTTTCGGTAGAGGATGACTGCAGTGGATGGTTCTTTCGGTGAGCCAGTCCCAAACTCGAACGACAAACCGAGTGCAAGACATCCTTGTCCATCGTTTACGTTGCAGCCTAATCGGAAGTACTGCGTGGCTTTCATATCTGACTCGGAATCTCGACCGCCGGTATAGTATTGACGTCCCAGCCAGGTGCATGCGACCCCGTATCCTTGGCTACACAGAGTATCGATAGCCGCTTTCGCCTGTTCTTTCGCTGCCGCATTGGCCGCATCATTGAAGGCCGTCTCTTGCGCCCTAAACGATCGAGAGAGAGTATCATCAGCGGTGTTCAAGGATTTTTGAGCCGGTTGTATATGGGCACAGCTCACTAATACACATGTCGACAAGGCCGATACCGTAAGCATTCCTATTCTTCGTGTCACAACATACGCCGACCTAACCATGTCTTTTGTTCTCCACGCTCTCTCTTTGAGCGGCCGATGCTAACCTGAAGTCGACTAGGATAACAGTGTGGAGGGGCTGTCGCTGGGTATGACCATCAACAGGTCCAAGCAATGCGTACCGTAGTGCCGTTGCCCAGGGCACTTTCAATTTCAAGGGTGCCGCCCGATTGCCGCACTACGCGTCGCACAAACGACAGGCCAAAACCAGTGCCTCCCTGGGATTCATACGTTGTGAAGTTGTCATCTAAACACCGGGACAAGACTTCGCTGGTCATACCAATTCCAGTGTCTTGCACTTCAAGTTGTAGCGTGTGCGTTGATTCCTGGAATTTCGTCCGTATTTGCAGTCTTCCAGCGCCATCCATTGCCCGGCTCGCATTGCTTGTAAGGTTCAGCAACAGTCGCTCAAGGGTTTCACTGGCAATGACGACCTCGGCGAGCGGCGCAGCTAGGTCGAGTTCCAAGGCGACTGAGCGTCCGACAGAACGCTGCAACACAGGCCGAAGGTGACTGAGAAACGTGTCTACTTCTATCCGACGTGTGTTGTCCCGTCGCTCTCGTCGGTAGTCGCGGAGTTGTGCTGTCCATCTAGCGCCTCGGCTAACCGCATCCATCACTGCAGCAATCGCGGCTTTGTTTGTCTCAGACTCCGCAGAATCAATTTCAAGTACGCTGGCGGTAATTACCTGAAGTAGGTTATTGACATCATGAGCCACTCCAGTGGCAAACTCGCCTACGACACTGAGTCGTTCATTCTCCGCGATGGTACGCTCGAGTCGTTTTCGATCGGTCAAGTCGACTACGTGGGCTATGACGTACTCGGGAGTGCCAGCTTCGGTTCTGGATAACGAGACGCTCATCAGCGTTGCTACGACTGTCCGGTCTTTGCGGATGAACCGTTTTTCCATCTGATAGGCGGGTAATTCACCCGAAAGCACTCGATTACCGAGCACGACTTCATGATCACGGTCTTCCGAGAAGCTAACTTCGCCGACACGGAAGCCGACCAATTCCTCTTTCGTGTAGCCGAGCAGCTGTGCAAATTGTTCGTTGACCATTTGGATACGGCCCGCAAGGTCCGAAAGGACGATGCCGATAGGCGCACTCGAAAATGCGGCTTCGAACTTCGGTAATTCAGTCACTTCAGCATGTGGAGCTCGATGGGCTGAATATGTCATCCAGACCATTTCTCGGATGTATCTTCGGAGCGGAAGAGGCGGTGCAGTTGGATGTATTCGCACTTCCGTATCACCGGAGTACGTCCCGTTCTCAAAGTTCTCCAGCAGCTGTTGTGGACTGATAGCTACGCTTTCACCGTCTTGAACCAGGTAGACCGGTTCTGAGGACGTATCCGTGCCCATTTCAGCGATAAGCGATTCTTCGGTGGTGTCGTTCAACGATACGCCGCCTGGTCTTCTGGTGCTTGTTGGCGTGGTAGCCAACGATTTTCATAACGGCCGGAGTCGGAAAGGACTAAAGCGATTTGGAATTCCTCCCGATGGCCGCAGTGTGAATGCACACTTGAAGGATGCATCAGGCTGTGAGTCGACGCAGAAATATCGGTGCTCGTCTATCGGAGCGCGCGTACTAAACGTGCATTCCGCGGCGCCTGTAAAGGATGGAGAAAGCGTGGCAAAGGCAATGCAGGGTGAGTTGACGACTGGGGAGCGCTTTGCCTACAGACTATTGACTCGAGGGCAAAGCATCGTTCGGTGGTTCATACCGCGCCATGTGGCACCGGATACAGTGCAATATTTCAGGTTGCAAGCCATTGTGGCGTGTAGCTTCATTGTAGGCGGGTCGGGAGTGCCCTTCATCGCTGTTTTTCAGTACTTGCAATATCCTCTGGCCGCTTTGGTCGTGCTCTGGTCCTTCATTCTATTTTATTGCATCCCTTGGTATGTGCGCCGGGGTGGTTCATCGTTCGTGGCGGGTCATGCATTTTCTGCAGTGTACTATCAATGCCACTTGGTGTTGTGTCTCATATTCGGTGGCGTATCTGCGCCAAATACGATGTGGTTCACCGGCCTTCCGATCGTGTCGGTTCTTATTGGGGGGGTACGTCACGGCTTCTTTTGGGGTGGTATCGCAGCGACGACGATCGCTGGTCTCTATCTCGTACAAATCACTGAGATATATACTTTTACGACTTCACTCACCGTGGAAGGTCATCATTTCATCCATACAACTGGAATGATTGGATTACTGCTATCTATTTTTGTCTGTGCCATCGCGTACGAAGGGTTAAAAAATAGCGCATTAGAACGTCGTAGACGCATCGAGCAGCAGCTGATCCATGCGAACCACGAGCTGCAGGATATCGACGCGCAGAAGACGGCATTTTTTCAAAATATGTCACATGAGCTTCGAACACCTCTGACTCTTATTCTGGGTCCTCTCGACGAAGTGCGTAATCGCTTTCCAGAAGAGATGAACCTTACAGTGGCAGCAAAAAATGCGCGGAGGTTGCTCCGTCTAGTCAACCAACTCCTAGACTTCCAAAAACTTCGAGCAGGCAAGCGCCAGATTGTACCGCAGCCCATGGAGTTAGCGCGTTTCATCAGCGTGTGTGCCGACTACTTTCATTCTGCCTGTGATTCTAAAGGTATTTCGTTCGAATTGGTGCTTCATGATTCTGACAGTGGCGAGGTCAAGCAGGACCGTGAGGAATTTCCAGCGACATGGATCCTTGGTGAAGCGGATGCATTGGAGAAAATCACGTTCAACTTTTTATCTAATGCTTTGAAGTTCACTCCTGTTGGGGGCGCGATCAAGCTTGTGCTGTCGTATGAACACGGCCATGCAACCATCTCGGTTGTGGATACTGGACCAGGTATTTCGGAAGCCGGTCAAGCGAAGCTATTTGAGGTATTCACGCAAGTCGATGGGACGACAACCCGTGAATTCGAGGGGTCTGGATTGGGGCTCGCACTTGCTCGCAGTCTTACAGAAGAACTGGGCGGCACGATCGGAGTAGACACGGAGGAGGGACAGGGCAGTACATTCTGGGCCCGGTTTCCCATCTGCAGCCCTCCGACTGATAGCGAGGTCACTACTAGGACGCATGCTATCAGGGACTGGGCACTGGCCGAGCGTGAGGATACGTCTTTGCCGGTTGATGACTCGGGGCAAATCGAATTGGATTCCGACGCTCCCTTGGTGTTGATTATCGATGATTTACAGGACATGCGCACGCTGGTGAGCGGAATATTACGCCGGCAGAAGTATCGGGTGATGACGGCGGTAGATGGTGAAGAGGGGGTACGGCTTGCATTGGCACATCATCCTGATTTGGTCATTACTGACTGGATGATGCCTAAGCTCAGCGGTCCGCAAGTTATTGCTGCGTTAGCGGATGATGCAGAGATGAAGACTGCGCCGGTGATTCTTCTTACCGCCAAAAGCGACGAAGAGAGCAAACTCATTGGTACAGAGATCGGTGCAAGTGCATATCTCGGGAAGCCATTCAATGAACAAGAGCTCCTGAGCGTGGTTAGGAATCTAATTGCCTTGAAGGCACGTGAGCGGGAGGTTGCTGCGCTTAACCGTATGCTGACGGAGACCGTGTTGAAACGCTATCTTCCCCCCACGTTAGTGGAGCGTCTTGTTGTCGGCGATATTGCTATGGAAGTACCTCAGGTCAAGACGGTCACCGTACTCTTTAGCGATATCTGTGATTTCACGAAATTGTCCGATACCTTAGGCCCTGAGCGCGTAGCGACGCTCCTCAATGAGTATCTATCCCGGATGACAGAAGTCGTGTTTGAATATCAGGGCACCATCGATAAGTTCCTTGGCGATGGCGTGATGGTGATGTTTGGGGCTCCAGTTGACATGGACCCCGCAGAGCAAGCCAATCTCGCAGTGCGCTGTGCCGCCGAGATGCAGCAAGCGATGGTTGAATTTGCTGCCGCTTGTTCGGATAGCGCACTACCTGAGCTTCGCATGCGCATTGGTGTGCACCAGGGAAGCGCCGTGGTTGGCAACTTTGGCTCGGCCCACCGCTCCGACTACACGTGTATCGGCCCTATGGTTAATATTGCATCACGCATTGAGTCAGCGTGCTATCCAGGCGACGTCTTGTTGTCTGAAGCGGTTTTCAGCCATCTACACGATTTTACGGCGGTGGATGCAGGACAATTTCATCTCAAAGGGATTGCAGAACCACGACGGCTGTACCGGGTGCCTGCTGCTGCTGAATCGGCATTCGCAACATAGGGGATTTTCAGTCCGCGTACTCGTGTCAGTCTAGAGGCCGCCATACTGTCGGCTAAGTGCATATCAGAGGGGGCTGGGAGCAGTGATACACATGGCTATGAGCGGCCGTCGTGTAGGCATGCGCATGTCATTGATGAGTGGTACAGCTGGAGGTACTGAGGCTATGTCTCGCCTACGGTAGGCACTGCACCTGCTGTGGCGTTGTGTAGAATGCGTCGGGTCCGACCTGCAATCGTTGCCCTGAATTATCACCCCAGCAGTCGACCGTTCCATCATACCGAAGTAAGCAACTGTTCTTATTCCCGAGGGCCAGTGACGCCATGTTGGATGCGCCTATCAACGTCTGAGGTGTAGTCGCAGAGATTGTGTTGCTTGTGCCAAGCGCCCCTAGATCATTTGCCCCCCAGCAACGGACGGTATCGTCAGCCCGTAGAGCGCAAGTATGGTCTGCACCACCACTCAGACTTAACACTTGGTCTAGGCCCGAGATGGCGGTCGGAATTGCACTATCGTCATTGGTACCATCACCAAGTTGTCCCGCACTGTTGTCACCCCAACAGGCGACGGTTCCGTCCGAGAAGACTACGCAGGTGTGGTCTGCGCCAGCAGCAATATCTTTGAGTGGCTTGTCGAGCCCGGAGACGAGCTGTGGCACCGCAGAATCATTGGTGTTAGCCGCACCAAGTTGTCCTTGATCGCCCGCTCCCCAGCACCTGACTTCATTGTTGCCGCCGGACACCACGACGCAGGTGTGTTCATCTCCTGCAACCACCTTGACTGCACCACCGACGTTGACCGCGGATGGAACAGCGGTCGCCGTTTGGTTTCCAAGGCCCAGTTGGCCACGGGCATTATTACCCCAACAATACACACTACCGTCAGTTCTGACGCCGCATGTATGCGCTTGCCCCATCGCGACGCCACGGGCGAAGCCATTAAGGTTGACTGTTTGTGGGATATGCGTACCGGCATTAATTGTGCCTGCTCCCAGCTGGCCGAAGGTATTCTGTCCCCAGCATCGCAGGGCTCCTTCGCTCAGGATGGCGCAGCTATGGGCACCACCAGTTGCTACCTCTACTACCGGAGGAAGGCCGGCGACTATCACCACCTCACTGGTTGCTGGGCTCGCAGGCTCACCAGTCTGGCCATTGGCATTACGACCCCAGCACCGTACCGTGGAGTCTGATAAGCGCGCACAGGCATGGTCCGAGAACCGGTCTAGGTCGGTGACGTAGCTAAATCCTTCGAGTTCATCCACGGATACGGGTACTGACGCATTCTGGTTAGTTCCATCGCCTAGCTGTCCACCACTGTTTTGTCCCCAGCAGAACATCTGACCACCACTGGTAAGTGCACAGGCATGCGCACTCCCTGCATCGATATCGACGGCATCGGTCAGCCCAGAAACTACGAGAGGGCTTGGGCTAGAATCACCGGCAAATCCAGCTCCCAATTGCCCTGATTCGTTATTGCCCCAACAGCGAACGGTACTGTCTGCGAGCACGGCACAACTATGAGACCCACTGGCACCGATTGCTCTGGCGTCTTCGAGGCCGTTCCATGTCGGTTTCGTCACAATTTCAAAGGCATTAGGTCCAAGACCGAGCTGACCAGTCGCATTAAATCCCCAGCAATATACCCGACCATCGACACCTACACCGCAGCTATGATCGGTCCCGAGCGCCAATTCTAGGAATCCATCAGCAACACTCAGATCGACTGCCACCGGTTCGAAGTACACGCCAGGCAATCCATTACCAAGTTGGCCGGCCCAGTTGAATCCCCAGCAGAGTGCAGCTCCGTCTGCTTGCAATACGCAGTTGTGTTCAGAGCCGGACACCAAGTCGATACCGCCGGTGAGAGGAGTACCGTCTTCCAAAAGGACTGGCACTGCCGTCGTTTGCTGAGGCGCATCACCGGCAAGGCCGACGGAACCATGCTCGTTATAGCCCCAACAGTATACGGAACCGGCTACCGTCAGCGCGCAGCTGTGTCCGTCACCAACAGATACCGAAGCCACCTGATTTAGGATACCCCCGGTATCTAGTACGACATCGACCGGATTCGCTGAGGAAATGGTCGTCCCATTACCGAGCTGGCCGTTTGCATTATCGCCCGCACAGCTCACCTTTCCGTTGTTACGTACTCCGCAGTAATGCGATGTACCGAAAGAAACTTGCGTCATATTTTGCGGGATCTCTGTGCCCCCAAAGCATTGCAGGGTACCGTCCGCTACGACTGCGCAACTACGGGCCCCGCCCAACGTAATGGCAGAAGCAATGTTTGTTCCTGGGGTTTGGATGCTGGACACCAGGGAGTTTGTGTCGAGATTTGTCGCGAGGTCACGTCCGCGCACCATGATGTAATAGCGAGTATTCGGCTCCAGGTCATTCAGCGTGTAGGAGACGTCACCACCAGATGTGGTTACGGCGGGTGCCCATGGGTCGCATGTGTCTCCGCAAATGGTGGATACGCAGAGCTCGTAGACGATAGCTGCTTTCGGTGTGAAGTTATCCGATGCCGCAGGCCACTGAACTTGCACAGTGGTCTTGTCCGCCAAGGACAGCTCAGGACCGGTATAGGAGCCAGGGAAGCTGGGTGGTATGGAGTCATGGATGTACTCCAGCGGTGGCGTAGAACATAGCGAGCCGTTGTTCGCGTCATCGAATGCTTTCGCAGTGAAGAACGATTGGGTGTTTGCGGGTACCGTTACTGGGACGCTGAACGACCCATCCGCATCTGGTGCGACGACTGCTGCTTCGGTGTTGCAGCCCTGCCCAAGATAGATTCGTACGAGCGGGACGTCAGGGCTTGCCTGCCCGAAGACTACAGGGGTGGTTGTTGCGTTGCTGGGCGACCCTGGTTCGGTCTTTGTCAGTAGTGGTGATGTCGGTGCAGTCGCGTCATGTACATAGACCAAGAAGGTCGAGGAACAATTGGAAATGTTACCCGATGCATCGGTCGCCGTTGCGTAGATGGTGGACGTTTGGTTTTTGGGCAGTTGGGCGATGAGTTTAATATCGAAATCCCCAAACTCATCCGCACTTCCATTGCTTGCAATTGTGTTGGAGCAGCTCGCGTTGAGGTGGAATGTGATGGTCGTATTGGGCTCGGCCGTCCCAAACACGATGGGTCGTCGCTCGGACGAGGGCGACTCTGGTGCAGTAGATAGCAGCACAGGGGGTGCGGGTGCCGTGCTGTCATTGGTATAGGACAGTCCGCCCGCACACGTCGAAGTATTGCCCGCTGCGTCCGACGCATTGGCGAATAATGCCGTAGTGGTATCCGCCGGAAGGTCAGTGGTTAGTGTGATATTCCAGGCGCCGTTACCATTTGCTGTGCCTGAACCTACGGCCTGGCTGCATGCGGCATCGGCGAAGATCACAACCGAAGAGTTATTCTCGGCCGTTCCCGATATCGTTGGCTTCGTTGTCGCTCCCGGGGATGTGGGTTGGGTAGCTGATAGTACGGGCGGTGGCGGTGCGATGTCATCGTGCAGGTAGGTCAACGGAGCAGCACAGAACGATACATTGCCAGCTTCATCGGTGGCGTTCGCAGAGATGATATTTGAGCTATTTAGTGTAACCCCTACTGCCTGAGTGAACGTTCCGTTCGCATTAGTAGTGGTTTCGGCTACAACTGCCCCACTACAGTCCCCTGATAGATAGAGTCGAATTGTGACTCCCGGACTAGCGTCGCCATTGACGGTCGGATTTGGCTCTGGTGATGGTGATACGGGTGTGGTGCCCGAAAGTATAATCGACGAGGGTGGGGCATCATCATGGACATACGCTATCGGGGTGCTACATGCCGAGGTATTTCCGGCTGCATCGATCACCTGAGCGTAGACTGCACTCTCTGCATTTGCTTGGAGCGAAACTTGGCCAGAGAAACTCCCATTTGCTTCTACTGTGGTCTCTGAAATGGCTTGTCCGGTGCATTCCGAATTGATGAAAAACTGCACCGTTGCGTTAGCCTCGGCGGTACCGAGTATGGCTGGAGTCGTTACACTGTTGCTGGGTGATGCAGGGTCGGTTCCGGTAAGAACGGGAGCCGCCGGATCAATGCCGTCGTGGGTATATACGAGAGGCGCTGAGCACAAAGATGAGTTGCCTGCGAAATCGATTGCCAAGGCATACAATGGCGACGTGGTATTTGCGGGCAGAGGTGTGGTTAGATTCAGTTCGAACTGCCCGGTATCATTTGCGACAGCCGTTGTGCCGAGCGGTATCGAGCATGAAGGATCGGAGTAGAGCACCACTTCAGAACCCGGTTCGGAATCACCAAGAATGGTCGGTACCTGGCTCTGTCCCGGAGACAGTGGCTCTGAACCGGTGAGTACCGGCGGTTCAGGTGGCGTGTCATCATGGATGTACACGACATCATTAGAACATGTCGACACGTTACCCACGGCATCTACCGCGCTCGCAGAGAATGTAGTGGTCGTATTCTTTTCAACCGATACATCGAATGTGAATGTGCCGTCGGTATTTGCAATTGCGGTAACGAGGGGGGCTCCGCCACATTGCGCCTCGTTGTAGAGCAGCACCGTAACATTTGGAGTTGCATTACCTGAGACCGTCGGAGTGACGTCGGTAGTGGTCGGCGACTCTGGCGTAGTGCCGTCTATGGTTGGTGGATCGGGTGGGGTACTATCATTTGTAAAGGGCAGTACGTTTGAGCACTCTGAAATGTTGCCCGCTTCATCGGTTGCAGTGGCAGAGAACACAGTAGTGGTGTCCGGTACTGCAGGTGCAACGATAGCGAATGCGCCTTCACCATTTGCTACACCCTCCGCAATAACTGCACCTTGACATCCACCTTCGCCATACATTGTGACTGCGGCTTGCGGTTCTGTCGTTCCCTGAACTGCCGGGTTTTGCTCCGGTGACGGTGGCAATGGGTCGGTACCGGTGAGCACAATGGCGGCGGGCGGTGTACCGTCGTGTACGTACACGACCGGGCCCGCGCATGCGGAGGTATTGCCGGCAGAGTCGGTAATCGCGACAAAGTATTCGTTCGAGGTGTCTTCTAATGCCACAACGGTCACGTCGAACTGGCCATTGTTCTCAATGACACCTTCACCGGCCGCACTTGTGCAGCCTGCATCGGTGTAGACTTGGGCTACTGCACCGGCTTCGCCAATGCCAATGATAGACGGCGATGTATCGTCTTTCGATGGGGATTTGGGATCCGTGCCTAATTCGAGAGCAATGGCCGGTGGCGTATCATCGTGCGTGTAGACGAGTGGAGCGGAGCAGTTCGACTCATTACCTGCCGCATCGGTTGCCTTACCGTAGATGTTGTTGCCGGCGTTCGGTGCGACCGGAGTGCTCAGTGCGATACTGAATGCGCCGGATGCGTCTGCCGCGATGACTCCGCTGATGGCGGATTGGCATGTGGCGTCCGCGTATAAACGAATATTTGCAAGCGGTTCAGCAGTGCCGCTCACTTCCGGTAGCAGGGACTGTCCAGGCGATGTGGGTGTTGTAGCCGCCAGGTTGGGTGGGGGCGGCTTGATGCCATCATGCAGATAATCGATACCGGTGAAGCATACCCCCGTATTACCTGCAGGGTCGGTTGCTGCCGCAGAGAATGTCGTGGTGCTATCTTCTATTGCGGTCGCAATGATGCTGAATGTCCCGAGTTCATTTGCCTGTCCGGAACCAACGATCGGACCAGCACAATCAGGTAACGCGTAGATAGCGATCGTGGAGTCTGGTTCCGCTGAACCGACCAGTGCCGGTGTCTGATTCAGCGACGGGGGAACTGGGTTGGTTTCGCTCAGCGTTGGAGCAATCGGTGGCGTGATATCGTGAATGTAGGGGTAACCGTTGGAGCAGGGAGACGCGTTTCCGGCGGTGTCGACGGCTTGAGCGAAAATCAGTGACTCCGCATCTTCCGTAACGGACACCCCGGCTGCGAACTGTCCTGCCGCATCGGCCAGGACAGTCGCTACAGGGCTACCGGCACATTGCACATTGACGAAGAGTTCGATGGTCGCACCAGCCTCGGACGTTCCGACCGCCGTCGGGTTCAGCTCGGAGTTGTTCGGCGAGGCGGGTTGAGTCGATGTAATGACCGGCGCGTCAGGTGCTGCCGCATCGTGTGTGTAGGACAATGCTGTTGAACAATTGGAGGTATTGCCCGACGCATCGGTCGCATTCGCGTAGAAATCGGTGGTTTCATTGGCGGCAACGAACCCGGATAACGCAAAACTAAATTTACCGTTCCCAACGGCAGCCGTCGCCGGGGGGGCGGCACTTTGAGTACATGCGGCATCAAAGTACAGTTGGACCGTCGAGGCTTCTTCGGCGGTTCCATGAACGACCGGTTGGAGCGATGTGCCTGGCGACTCAGGAGTGGTGTAAACCAGCACCGGAGGCTTCGGCGGCGTATCGTCATGTTCGTAGGGGAGTGATTGCGAACAATCCGACACATTTCCAGACGCATCGGTTGCGTTTGCATTGAGGGGAGTTGTTTGGTTTGTACCTACCGGCGTAAGAATAGAAAAGTTACCTGATGCATCTGCCGTTCCGGTAGCAAGGGATGCCCCACTGCAGCCTAACTCCTGAAAGATGGTCACAGTAGCGCCGGGTTCGGCAGTGCCCAGGACCAATGGGGATGCATTGGAGGACGGTGGTACTGGGTCGGTGGATACCAGAATCACGGGGGCAGGGGCTGCCGAATCGTGCTCATAATCCAAGGGTATGGAACACCCAGATGCATTGCCCGAAGAGTCTATGGCCACAGCAACAATGGGAGTGACCTGATTCGGAGGTACAGTGACGGTAGCAGAAAATCCGCCATCATCTTCTGCAGTAACCGTTGCACTAGGTGAAGCTTCGCATGTCCCATCGACATACAATTGAACAGTAGCGCCAGGTTCAGCGCTCCCGATCAACAAAGGCGTAGTGTCGTTGTTAGATGGGGATTGCGGGTTGGTCGCTGCCAGTATGGGTAAAGGCGGCGCGATATTGTCGTGAGTAAAGGCATACGGATCGGGAGAGCAGGGCGAGACATTAGCCGCCGCATCAGTGCTTGTTGCGCTAATCAGTGTTTCGGCGTTGTCGTTTACCGTGACTTGGATGGCAAAGGTGCCATCGGGGCTCGCTGTACCAGTGGCTGCTGTCGAACCAGAGCAGTCGTCCGTCGTGTACAAGGTGATCAGTGAATTGGGATCGGCAATGCCTTCGATGAGTG
This sequence comes from Pseudomonadota bacterium, assembly GCA_002863065.1. Lineage (GTDB taxonomy): Bacteria > Myxococcota_A > UBA9042. The sequence goes on along the minus strand of PKDL01000332.1, from coordinate 2,680 downwards.
GTTGTAGCGTGGCGTTGGTTGGAGAGTCAGGCGTAGAACCTGTGAAAACCACAAGCGTAGGCTCGGTATCATCGTGAATGTAGCTGAAGCCGCTAGAGCAGTTCGAGGAATTGCCTGCTGCATCTTTACCGAGGGCGTAGAGGGTAGTCACGGTGTTGACTGCGACCCCGGCATTGATCGAAAAAGTGCCATCTTGTTTTGCAAAACCAGTAGTGACAGCTCCTCCCGTGCAGGCCGCATTTCCGTACAACTCGATCTTTGCGTTGGGCTCTGCGGTTCCGTTCCACTTAGGCGTCAGAAAGGACGACGGTGACTCTGGATTGGTACTTGTCAGAAGTGGCGCATCCGGCGGGATATCGTCGTGAACATAGATCAAAGGTTCGAAGGTACACTCCGAGGAATTGTCAGAAATATCGCTGGATAGAGCGTAAATAGTGGTTTCGGCATTGGGAGCGACAGTAATTGCAATCGTGACGTTACCGTTGAGTGCAACCTCAGCTTGACCCAACGGTTCTCCAGCACAACCCGGTGCTGAGTAGAGCAACACGGTTGAGCCTGGCTCCGCTTGAGCGAGTACATCGATGTCGAGACTGGGCGATGGGCTCTCTGGAGTAGTCCCCAGTAGGATAGGAGTCGTCGGTTGTTGCCCATCGTGGGTATAAATAAGGGGGGTAGGCGTGCAGTCGGACTTCTGGCCTAGCAGGTCGACTGCATCCGCGTAAATTGCGGTTTTTGACTCGGCTGGCAGGATGGAACCGACGGAGAAGTTTCCGTTTACGTCAGTGGCGCCACTGCCGACAGTCACCCCGGTGCAGTCGTTTTTCAGGTAGAGCACGACGTCAGTTCCTGGTTCTGCGGTTCCGAACACTTTCGGAGTATTTGTGTTGCCTGGGGTGTTTGGGTCGGTGCCCAGCAAGATGGGATATGTCGGCGCAATATCATCGTGAATAAATACGAACGGCGCGGATGAACATGGAGACACGTTCCCTGCAAGGTCGACAGCGTCGGCCCAGAAGCTGCCTGTGCTGTTTGGCATGACACTGACCTCAACCTGGAATAGGCCTAGGTTGCTGGCGGCTGCTTGGAACTCAGCGTCTCCAGAACAGGCGTCGTTGGTATACATGCGAACCAGTGCGTTGCCTTCCGCTTCGCCGAGCAATAGCGGGGTTGTAGTCACATCGGTCGGTGATGGAGGGGTGGAGTCGGTAATTAGCGGAGCGGCAGGCGGAATCGTATCTGATGTATAGAAGAGTGGAGCGCTGCAGGCAGAGACATTATCGGCCGCGTCGGTTGCTATCGCAACGAATGCCGTGGTTGCATTGGCGGCTGTGGTCACTGGAATCGCCAGTACTCCATCTTCTTGGACATTTATTTCGTACGTCGGAGTACCTTCGCACTGTTCACCAACCCAGATTTGAACCAAGGCCCCTGCTTCTGCCGTTCCATTGAGTACGGTCGCAGTATCCTGACTTGGAGAACCGGGGTCCGTTCCGGTCAACACAGGGGCATCAGGAGCGAGGCTATCCTCAATATATTCAATGCCGTCTGGGCTACAGGGGGAGGGCAGATCGGTACCGGCCACCGCGTCTGCGTACCAGGTGCGTGTGCTGTTATCGACGACTTCGATAGTGACGGAAAAGGAACCCGTACCATCGATGTCCACAACCGCATTCGGTTCACCTGCGCAGAAGGAATTATCATACACTCGCACGGTGGATAAGGGCTCAGCTGTGCCGTAAAGCGCCGGCTCATTATTGTTCGCTGGGCTGGATGGGATGACACCCACAAGCACTGGGATTGCGGCGGTATCACATGCGTCTCCCACGCTGTCCATGTCGACATCGCCCTGTTCGGGATTGAAGGCGAGGGGGCAGTTGTCTTCTAGGTCGATGATACCGTCGTTGTCATCGTCATCATCGACACAATCGGCGTCGCTGTCTCCATCGAAGTTTTCGAACCCTTCATCTACGTTGCCATTGCAATTGTTGTCAGCGCCATCGCAGATTTCATCCGTTGCCGGCTCCGCGGAACAATCCGTTAGGCCATCCGCGGTGCACTGACGCGTGCCGTAACAGATATCGTCCACAACACAGGTCGTGCTCGCGCCTTCCAGAATCGCACGTCCGGAACAATCGCAGGAATCGCTGTCTGGAAGACAGCGGCGGACCACATCACCGGTCTCATTCTCTGGTGCCTCACGGCATGAATATCCTTCGGTGCAGTCGTCATTATCTTCACAGTACGTGGCACAGAACGCCCCTTCTTCCGGACCGAACGTGACGCAGCGGTCCGAGGGATCGCCAAAACCGCCCGACTTACAGTCTTCGTTCTTGTCACATGGCTTACACAGGCTGATGTCGTTTTGAATGCAGAGGAATGTGGGGTCTGCACTGCCAAGGGTAATCAGTTTGCAGGTGAATCCGTCTGGGCAACTTTCCAGACAGATATCGGTGCAAATATCCACTCCATCTTTAGACGGAATGCAGAAACCAGATTCGCACATATTGTTGTCGGTGCAGGGGCATCCAAACGCTCCCGGAGTTTCGTCACAGTCGATCTCCTTTTCGATCGTGCCCGTATCCGGAGTTGCAAAGATATCAGGTAGGTCTGGTGGGGTTACCTGGTGTTCCAACTTATGACAGTGATATTCCAGTCCGTCGTGTTGGTGACATAATTCCTC
>PKDL01000110.1 GCA_002863065.1 Pseudomonadota bacterium | reverse complement strand
GCGTTCACAACGATTGCATGCTTCAGATTTCCAGCTCGCGCGAACAGCGGATCCCGCCGCCCCCTTCTTACCCCGAAGCTGCAGCAAAAGCCGCAGCAACATTTACTCGCGCGAAATCACCGAGCTGCCAACCAACCTGCGATGTCCGAAACTCGCCATTGCGATGCCCGATGCGGTACTCAGGCGTGCAGCAAAGCGTGCTGCAAAGCGTGCACGGGATTCGGATGCGCACGCGGGCATGGGTTACTCGTGTTCAAATGTGTCAAAATCGCGACTTTGTGGCGCCGTTTTGAGGCCACACAGGGCCTCTTGTGAGCGGTCGATGGCAGCGTGCAGCAGTACTCAATCCTGCAACTACAAACAAAATACGGCAGCTTGGCGCGGTTCTCGTTCAAGAGGCCCAGACAACATTTGATTCGGCGATGAGCAGCTTACTCCGACAAGCGCGGCGTACTTTGATGTTGCGACGACCGACTGCGAAGTAGTAGCACTCAGAAAAAGGATGCAACGACCTCATATTGACGATAGGACGCTGCAGCATCAACGTATCGAACAGATGGGGTCTGGAGCGTGACCCTAACTCACGGTATGGTCACAGACTGGGAGCACATTTGGAGGGACGGGTGCAGAATGAAATTCCGGTAGTAGACCTCGAGGACATCGCGAGCGGCGATCCGGGACGGATCGAGGAAGCCACGACGGCGCTTCGCACTGCCTTCGGAGAGTATGGACTCGTATACATCCGCAACCATTCTATCGACTTCCACCATCTGGAATCATTTTACGATAGCTTTTTGGGGTTCACGACTCAGCCGATCGAAACGAAAGCCGAGCTATCGCTAGATAATATTTGGTACCAACGAGGCTGGACGCCGCCGAACACCGAGCGGGCCGTCATTGCAGGAGGGCAACCGGACTTCAAGGAGTGCTTTTTTGTCGCTCCGGAGCCACTAGATCCCCTCGCCAAAGCGCAATATCCCGCTATTTATGCAGATAACTACTGGCCCAAAGATGCACCAGGTTTCGACGCAAGTGACTTTCAAGCCAGATACCTGGCGCTAGGCCATGCGCTACATGCCGCGGGCATTCAACTCCTACGCGGCTGTGCAATTGCGCTGGGATTAGATCCGTACGTATTCGAATCCATCGTACATGGAGGCCCCCACGTTACGCGTGCACTGCGCTACCTGCCGCTATCAGAGGCGCAGGCAAATACCGACATACTTTGGGGTGAGGAACACACTGATTTCAACCTGCTTACATTACTACCCGGTGGCCGTTTCTTCGCCCCGAATGGGGAGAAATGCGGTCGACCCGACGATGACTGTGGGCTCTACTTGAGAACACGACAAACACCGGAGCACCCGCAAGGTAGAATGGTACGCGGCTCGACTCCAACCGGCTGCATCGTAGCCCAGGTGGGGCAGCAGCTAGAAATACTCACTGGTGGTACATTCCAAGCAACGCCACATATTGTGCGCCCCCCGAAAACTGCAGGCTACAGCCGCACCGCAGTTGCGCACTTTGTGCATGCGCACAGCCATCAGACTCTGTTTCCGATGACGCCATTTCGAACGCCGAAGGCGCTGTCTGCATACAGTCCTCCAGTTCTCGCTGGCACATACAGCACTAAAACCTTAGTGGATATTGGATTGGCGCCACCGGAAACGATGAACGTTTTCGGGTTCCATCACTATGAACGACTGGAACAGCAGCGGTCTTGAAGTTGCTTGAGGCGCAATGTGTACCGAGACATCTAGGTGGCGCGTCGTCCATTCTGCTCCTTCTCCCTGAATGACACTCTCACGCCTTGACAGGATACGTCAGCCGTACGACAAACCGCGGACCATGGCAGTGCAGCTTTTCGACAAACGATTTGTGGTCATGGCTGGGAAAGGCGGGGTGGGTAAATCTACCATGGCTGCAGCCACGGCCATTTCTGCCTCTCGGCGCGGACTCCGCGTCCTAGTTGTTGAACTAGGCGGCAAAGAGAAAGTGGCGAACCTCCTCGGCTATCAGGGGAATGTCGGTTACACGCCTACGCAAGTTCGACCGAATATTGATGTCATCAACGTGCAGCCTGAGCCGGCACTTGCTGAATATGGACTGATGAAACTCCGATTCGAGCGACTGTACCGTGCAGTGTTCGAGAATTCCTTGGTAAAATCTCTAACACGAATGATCCCCGGGATGAATGAGCTAGTCCTCATTGGTAAGGCGTGGCATCTCGAACAAGAGACGATTGATGGGAAACCACGATGGGACATGCTGATCATCGACGCACCAGCCACTGGGCACGGCGTATCGTTGTTGGTGCTACCCCATGTAATCCTCGAAGCAGTACAATCTGGTCCCCTTGCGTCAGAAACGCGCCTGATTCGGGACCTATTGATAGACCGCAAACGCACCATCATGAATATCGTGACGTTACCCGAGGAAATGCCAGTCAACGAGGCACTCGACCTTAGAAAACAAATGGAGACCACACTCCGCATACAACCGGGTGTCCTATTCGTAAACCGAATCTGGCCGCAGACTATAACGAAGCACGACATAGCCCTGCTTGAGTATACGAAGTCTGCTCACACGAACACCGCGGAGGTTCTCTCCAACGGACGTTTTTTCGGTCGACGGACAACCACTCAACAACGGCACATCGACCGTCTCAGACAAGAGTGTGACCTGCCAATGGTTCGGGTTGAGAACCAATTCAGGGCGTCGTTCGATATGACTGCTATCGAATGTATCGCTGATCAGATCGATGCATCTCCTTTCCTGTGTTGAATTCTGCGCGACGCCAAAGTGAACATGAGATGGTGCGAGCCTTCAAAGCGTACGGTGAGCACATTACTCTTGAGACAATTCATCCCCTGGGAACAAGTCTTGTCGCACAAGCACGCCTGAAGAATGGTCTAAAAGTAATCCTCCACCCCCTACCCCATAAACGAGTGTTTGCTTGGCATACTTGGGTTGCTGCTGGCTCGCGTCACGAATTTCTTGGGAAAACCGGCCTCGCACATCTGTTCGAGCATCTCATGTATCGCGGCACATCAAAGTATCCAGAGGGCGAGTACGACCGACTACTCGACAGACGCGGTGCTCAGGCAAATGCGGCGACTTGGCTAGACTGGACGCATTACCACGCGTCTCTGCCCAGCTCAAAAGACAACATCGAGTTAATTGCCTCTCTAGAAGGCGACCGCTTACAGCACCTACGAACAGATAATGATGTACTCCAAACCGAACGAGACGTCGTACTCAACGAAAGACAATATCGCGTGGACGATGACCCCGATGGTGCACTTGGAGAGCGCCTCTGGTCCCTAGCCCTGCCCAATCATCCCTATGGTTCTCCGACGATTGGATGGCAGGAAGATATTGCGTCAATCTCAGCAAGTGATTGCAATGCATTCAGAAGCCGTTGGTACACACCCGACCGAGTCACTATTTGTGTGGTGGGGGGATTCGACCTTGAACATACATTAGATACGCTAGTGGAGGAGTACACCTCATTCAGTGGGGAAAGTAGCGAACCGTCTGCAGACTTTGGGTCATTTACTGCTGGCGATGATGTGCTTGATGTGGCTGTGAGCGCCCCGCGGTTACTCGTTGCGTATCCAAGCCCCCCTGCCACAGCAGACGGTCTCTTAGCACTAGAAGTCGCACTGGACATCTTGTTTGGAGGCGATTCGGGGCGAATCGTCAAGGAGCTGGTCTTTAGGTCTGCGGTAGCATCCCTCGTTGAAGGATTCTTGGCGCCACTGCAACTCCCAGGCTTGTTCGAAATATCAGTGTCAGGACGTGAAGACAAAGATCCTCAACTATTATTAGACACCCTGAACCAAGGGATCTCCGATTTCCTGCAGGACGGCCCTACCGATACCGAAATAATGAAATCTCTTCGCCACCTCGAAGTCGACCTATATCGGGGTCAAATGACCGTTGATGGACTCGCATATAGATTGGGGCATGACGCCGTCGTATTTGGCGAGCCCCTGCGCTTCCAGTCACTGCCGAATAAAGTACAGGCCATAACGAAATATGACGTGCTTGAAGCGGCAAAACGGGCTTTTAACCACATACCCGCAGTAGTAAAAGCGGAGGCTCAGCGATGAGCGGGTTGGACTGGTTCGAAGAGGTCAATCATGATTACCCACTCCTAGGAATCCAGCTCCATATAAGACTCGGCGACCTACACGACCCGCCCGACAAATCAGGACTCCTAAATACTACGGCAGACATGATGCTTCGCGGGGCTGGCACTCTTGACCGAGCGGCTTTCAGCGAGCGCGTTGAGGCACTCGGTGGACATCTCGAAATCGCATTGACCCGAGAATCTCTCGTTATTGACGGCGAAGTACTGACCAGATTGTCAGATGAATGGTTCGACCTACTCGAGCTGGCGCTATTCTCGCCGGTATTCGATGCGGCTGAATTACAGCGATATGTTCAACAATCTGCCAGTGCCCTATCGGATTTAGCTGATTCCGACGAGGCACTGGGGTCGATTGCCTACCACCGAGCCTTACTAGCTCCTGACCCAAAGTCGCGCTGCGTAAAAGGGACCCTAAGTTCACTCGAACAATTGACGATAGATGATCTGAAAGCGTGCCACGAAACGCTCATTCAGCGAGACCGCCTACTTCTGGGTGTCTGCGGCAATGTCACCGAAGGTGTGAGGAGCAGGCTGCGAAAGTTACTCGAAGCTATGCCCCAAGGCCGCTTTATCGACAGTGCACCTGTGGACATAAGCAAAGTCGACGCCTTCGATATCTGGCTGGTAGATAAGCCAGCGCGAACACAATGCCAATTATTCCTCGGCACCTTGGCTCCAGTCATCGGAGACATGGCATATCCCGGACTTACGATTGGCACCACGGCATTTGGCGGAATGTTCACTAGTCGCTTCAGTCAGGAAATACGCGAAAAGCGCGGCTGGAGCTATGCAGCCTGGGCAGCATACACCGCACGGGCCGACATAGGTTGGTGGACCTTACGGTGTTTTCCTTCGACAGAGCACGCACTACGTACCCTAGATGTGGCGAGTACTATGGTGGATCAGCTCGTAGAACTCGGTCTGACAGAAGCAGAGCATGCATTCGCAGTCGATACCTTAGTGGCGAGTTTTTCATTTCAAGTCCAAACGCATAAACGGCGAATGGAGGATACACTGCTACTGCGCTTGCTTCGCCGTCCGCATGACGCCATGTCGAAATGGCAGGAAACATTGCGCTCCACAACACTGACTACGGCCAACGCATGTCTCCGTTCACTAGCATGGCCCAAGGCAACCTGTGTGATGGTTGGAGATGCCGACCACCTTCAAAGTAGGCTACAAGGCTGGTCTCGTTCGGTATCAGTACGCTGCACAACACCTGAGAAAGTTCTAGCTGATATATGGGAATAAACAGCCGAAATTCCCCCAACAACTGGGCTACTGAGGTACGGGATGGCCTGAATGAAGGCGTACCGGTTGTACTCACTGGTGCAGATGGTGGATTGCCCGGGTTCGCACTTGCTCAGCTCGCCAAAACATCAAAAAGACCCTTAGCCGTAGTGACGGATAGTGTCACCAGAATGAATGAACTCGTCGACTCGATCCGATTCTTTTCAAGCCAAGACGTCGACGTATTAGCCTTGCCCTCAGACGACACTGAACCCTACCAGCCATTGGCACCTTCGCGGCTCCAGCGAATAATACGACTCCGTACCTTGTTCGCGCTCGTTCACGCATCGCCAGAGCGCCGTCAAATTGTGGTCACTGACGTTCGGGCACTATTAACTCGTACACTCAGTATAGAAACGATTCGTTCGAATCGCTTGATACTACGTCCAGAGGATGAAATTGACCGAGATGATCTTGCAGAATGGCTGGACCGTGCGGGCTACGAACGAGTGCCTGTTGTCGAAGACGTTGGAACCTATACATTCCGCGGGGGAATCGTAGACGTCTTCTCTCCGTCCCATGACACACCAGTACGGATCGATTTCTTCGATGATGTCATCGAGTCCCTTCGATTGGTCGACCCGGCGACCCAACGCGGCACACAAAAAACCGAACACCTTGAACTCATCTTGGCTCGAGAGCTTGTTCTACACCCCGAAGCGGTCGACTTAGCGCGTCCGCAACTACGACATCATGGTTCCGAGATGAACCTACCTGGCCCACAAGTACGAGCTATTTTGGCCGAACTAGAAGACGGACTCCGTCCACTTGGGGTGGAGAACTGGCTACCAGCATTCTCGAAAAAACTTGGAACAGTGCAATCCGTATTGCGTAATGAGACTTGCTGGGTATTCGATGAATCTGATGCGATTTCTGAGCGGGCAGAAACGTTTTGGGAAGAAGTCGAACACCAATATGAAGTCTCAAAATCCCGTGGTCACTTATCCCTGCCACCAACATCACGATTCATTGGCTTGGATGAGCTGCCTAAGTCTGAGCTACGCCTCACTCCACTTGCCACTGTTGATGCTCTCGTCGATGCAAAACAGGTCGACCTACCAGGCGCGCCGCATACTGCCCTGCGAACGAAGCTGCAAGCTGCACGCAAAAATGAAAACGCACTTGAGCCGCTGATAGACGCTGTAAAAGGGTGGAGACTCGAAAATTACGCTATCGTAGCTGTAGGTCAATCGGATGGGCACTGCGAACGTCTTCGTGGCCTGCTCGCCAGCCAGCACCTGACAGTCAATGCCCAAAGCGATGTAAACCTCAGTGACCTAGACCGGCTGCGCACCACAGCTGATGTTCATATTGCTCGAGGTGGTCTACGACGCGGTTTCTGCCTCCCGAACGCCGGCATGGTCATATTAGGAGCAGACGATGTCCTGCCCCAACGGAGAATAGCGACTCAGAAAAAACGTCCTCGTAGCGAATTTACCTTGAATAGCTTCAAAGATCTGCAGCCCGGATCGCTGGTAGTTCATACAGAACATGGAGTCGGGCGATATGAAGGCCTGATAAAGCTTGATGCCGGAGGGGTCGCTGGTGACTACCTGAAACTGTTGTACAAGGGAGACGACTTACTTTACGTCCCCGTCTACAAGCTCGACCGAGTTCAAAGATATTCGGCGGAAGCACAGTCAGCGGCAGCGCTGGCCAAACTAGGAGGAACCTCCTGGGACCGAGTTAAGAAACGAGCTAAAAAAGCAGCCGAGGATATGGCTGCTACACTTGTCGAGGTCCAAGCCGAAAGAGATGCGCGCGCGCGGGAGCCCTACTCGCCCATAGATGAATACTACGAATCGTTTGAGTCCGCCTTTCCATGGGAAGAAACACGCGACCAATTGCGGGCCATCCAAGATATTCACGATGATTTCGAACGCTCACGCCCTATGGATAGACTCATTTGCGGAGACGTTGGTTACGGAAAAACCGAGGTGGCGATGCGAGCCGCCTTCCGTGCAGTGCTCGACCGCCGCCAAGTTGCCGTCCTTGTTCCGACCACTGTCCTAGCGGAGCAGCACCGGTTGTCGTTTCAAGAGCGATTTTCGAATTACCCCATCACGATAGACTCACTCTCGCGGTTTCGGACAAAAACAGAAGAGAAGCAGATTCTACAGGAGCTGAAAACGGGTCGAATAGACGTCGTGATTGGAACGCACCGACTACTACAAAAAGATATTGAATTTCAGAATCTTGGCTTACTGATAGTCGATGAAGAGCATCGTTTTGGAGTGCGCCATAAAGAGCGTATCAAACAACTCAAATCGATGGTTGACGTCCTCACGATGACTGCGACCCCAATACCCAGAACGCTAAACATGGCGCTTTCGGGCCTGCGCGATATGTCAATCATTGCAACGCCCCCAACCCAGCGTTTGGCGGTACGTACTTTTGTCACACGACCACAAGATGAAGTCATTAGCGAAGCTATTCGACAAGAACTTGAAAGGGGTGGGCAAGTGTACTTCGTACATAATCGCGTCCACTCGATTGAAAATGTAGCGGAACGAATACGTAAATTAATCCCAGGAATCCGAGTGGTAGTCGGGCATGGTCAAATGCCGGAGGGTGCGTTGGAAAAGGTCATGTTGCAATTCATGGCTGGTGAAGCACATGTACTCGTTTGCACCACTATCATCGAAAGCGGCCTGGATATCCCGCGTGCTAATACGATGCTCGTCGATCGAGCGGATATGTTTGGGCTGGCCCAGCTTTATCAACTCCGTGGACGAGTAGGTCGCTCGGACAGAAGAGCGTTTTGTTACCTTATGATCCCGCGTCCGAGTTCACTTACCGACGTAGCGAAACGACGAGTGGCTGCCTTGCAGCGATTTAGTGAGTTAGGTGCTGGGTTTCAACTTGCGACTTTAGACCTAGAAATACGTGGAGCAGGCAACCTTCTCGGCAGCAAGCAATCTGGTCATGTAAAAGAAGTCGGCCTCGAACTCTTTTCTGAAATGCTGGCAGACGCTGTTGCAAGGCTACAGGGGCAGCCAGAGCTGCAACAGCCCGTCCTGTGTGAAATGAAAGTGGGAATCCCTGCATACTTGCCAGAAGACTATGTTCCTGATGTCAATGAGCGGCTATTTTTCTACAAACGCATCGCAAGTGCTCGAACTGCCGAAGAGCTTCAAGAATCCATGGAGCAACTGGCGGATCGCTGCGGGCCGCCCCCAACCGAAGCCATCAACTTGTTCGACGTGACTGGACTCAAAATCCTCCTTCAGAAGATGGGTGCTTGTGCCTTTACCTACACTAAGGGCGGAATCGTCATCGGCTTGGATAAACGCAGCCTACTTATCGGCGAACCACTCGTACACTTAGTCCAGCCTAAAAACGCAGTATGGCGACTCACGCCTAAAGTAGAACTCGTCAGAACAATTACCACGAAGGATTGGGAGACTGGTCTACCGACCGCCTGGAAAATAGTCCGTGAGCTATATCAATTTTGTGCGGCGCGCGGGCTGCTGAGTGCATAGGGTTACCGTCGGAGATGCGGCAAGCTGCCCAAACCTAGGGAAAAAAATCTGAACTGATGTACGACGGCCTAACCGCGCCTTTCGGCGTAGCCCTGTACTTCAGTTTCTCGGAGCGCTTCAATCAGGGGCTGGACTGCACCCTCAAAACGGCCAAGCTCGGTCTTGGAGATAGGCGCCGCCTCGATATTCTTCACATTGAGTGGGTTGACCCATTTTTTACCGTGCTTCAGCGCAAAGTGTAGATGCGGTCCCGTTGCACGACCGGTTTGGCCGACATAACCGACAAGAGTACGCTGACTGACTTGGTCTCCGACCTCGATGCGCCCGAACTTGTTCAGGTGAGCATAGTAGCTGGAGTAGCCGGCATGGTGGTCAATGATCACTAGGTTGCCAGATGCACCCTTCTTGCCCACGTATCGCACCACACCTGATGCGACCGCTTGCACTGGTGTATTGACGGGTGCTGCGTAATCGATAGCTAGGTGCTTTTTCCAACGATGAAGTGTTGGGTGAAAACGGCGGTGGGTGTAGCCAGAGCTAATGCGTGTGTACTTCAACGGTGTTTTCAGAAATTCTTTCTTCAACGCTCGGCCTTGCCGCGTGTAGTAAGCTTCCCGCCCGTCTTGGTCCTTATAGAAATAGGCTGCGACAGTGCCGAATTTACCTTCGTAACGGGCCGCACGAATCCGGCCATACTTCAGGAACCGACCGTCTACGTGAACCTTCTCCACGATCATGCGCAACACATCGCCTTGGCGAATTTCCTGGAAGAAATCTACGTCGAAAGAAAGTAGGTCGACCACACGTTGGGCAAGCTCGGGCCCTTCCCCGCACCGCGTTAGGCTGGCGAATAACGATGTGCCCATCTCGCAGCCCAATCGAGTAATCTGGGTCTCCACCGGAATATGTTTTTTGACCGCAATGTAGTCCGAATCTTCCATGCGTACTTCGTAAACATCGAGTGGTCCTGTCTGAAACTGAAATCGCTTTAGCCGGCCCTGTCCGTCTATTTCGCCTTCGAAACGGTGCCCAACCTGGGCCTTTCGAAAATCAAAAACGTCCCTCATCGCCGTCATGACCGGTGACACCACCGTGTGATCTATCCCCTGGTCTTGCAACACCTGGAAGACAGTATCCCCTCGTTTGAGACGACCACTGAACTCACGCGCTGCAGCGACGGCAACGGCAGAGGGTTCCGGCTCCGCCTCCTCGGACGCGGGAGCGAATCGCTCGGGTATCTCTTCATCGATATCGGGAGTGGAATCAACCTCAGGTCGATTCATGACCGGAGCAGGCGGAGGTGCCTCATCGTAGAAAAACACGTAATAATTTGTGCCTACCACCAATGCGATGAATAATGCGTTGCCGATCTGTCGTAATGGCGAGGTACGCCGAGTTCGGCGGCCGTATTTTCCATTGAGATAAATTGGGTCACGCAAGTACATCAGAACGTCTCCAGACTGCAGCGCAGCGTGTGTCTGAGGGTGGCGTTGTTAGCATTAGATAGCATGTCTGTCAATGGTTGGATTCGATGCCAGGCCGCGGTTTTTACTCCGGCGGGAAGCCTAGAATCCGGCGTCATTGCAGTGGCCGCGAATGGTCACATCGTACTGAGCGTGTTAGCACGGATGCTGATCACAATAGATGGGCGCGACAGACGAACGGCGACGAGGTAGTCTGTAGCACGATGAAAGATATGCAGAGTGCCTCAACAACACCAAGCGGTATGACACAACTCGCAATGCGGATATTCGTTGCGCTATCCGTAGTACTGATTTTGGCTTTTGGGCTGTTTTCTATTGAATCAACCATCCGCGAAACGTCACCACTCTCACGACTCACAGAGCGTATGGAACGAGCACCATGGTTTGAATCAATAAGAAGTGAATGGAGCTCAGATTGGAGTCTCCTTTCGTTAGAAGATGCCCCGTGGGTTTCTACAGTGGGAAGCCCCCTACCCATCGCATCAATAAATCCCATGGAGGGGGTGCTCGTGGTGAATCTATGGGCAACCTGGTGTGAGCCATGCCGCAAAGAAATGCCAGCCATGCTGAAACTAGCTCGAGATGTACGACCTGCAGGTGTCCGCTTCCTGTTCCTAAGCTACGATGAAGAGTGGGAGGCGCCGGAGCGCCTTTTCAAGGCAGTCCACGGTAAAATGCCTTCTTATGTTGCGGTAGCGCGCGACCCACTGGGGAAGCCAGGTGCGAGCAAACAACATCCTGATTCTTTCTGGGCCCGATTAGGAGCTACGGCGCTTCCGGAAACGTTTTTCATCAAAAATGGGCGCGTCCTCGGTAAGGTCATTGGTGCTATCGACTGGTCCCAAGCTGATATACGACGATACCTCACCGAACTGTCGGGCCGGCAAACTTGAGTATTACTCCACCCGCTGTTCCCGCAACTATGCCCGCTGATAAGGTGAACCGGCGCGATCTACTGGCCGCTGGCTATGCGTTGCTCTTGGTTTGTATCGGAGCCATAGGCATCGGAATGCCCCGCCCGGCCCCACGGCCAAAGCCCGATTTCAGTCTAACTGGATGGCAACAAGGACAAACTGAACTGGACGCGCTTTTTACCGCGGACACTGAGCATTTGAAAACGCATCCCCCTGGTGATGCAGCGGAAAACGTAATAATCGCCTACGAAAGATTGGGCCAAATCGAATCGGAAAAATCATCGTCGGATCAGAAGAAACGGCTCGAAAAGGCCACTATCGCTGCGGCAAATGCCGCTATCGACTACTGGTTTACCGCAGGTGAGGATGCTTGGCGCGGGCTGGGTGTGTTTTTAGTTTTAAGGTTCGAAAAAGCGCTAGATCGAGTGCTGGCTGCGCGAGATGTAGATGGTGCAACGCTATCTCGGTGGCTGGTGAACCACCATGACCATCCCCTCACACGCCGATTACGCGAAACGTCAGGCACGTTCGTCGAGTTCGCTCTGGGATCTGGCCTGCTAGATGAAAAAGGCTACATGGCAGGTAGAAGCCCCGCACTTCTGCGACTGCACTTTCAAGGCCGATGGTATCTTCTTATTCAATCGCTTCGCGACTACATGCAACTGTACCGGCGGGAGGAACTGCTCGCGAAGTGGCGCTGGTCGCTCGAGGGCGACCGCAACCTATCAATGAATAAGCGGCTGGAAAAAGCGCGCCAAATTCGTGAGCATGACCCCGAGTACCCCGTATATGCTTCCTTAGGAGCATTGTACGCAAAGCGTGGTCAAACATTGCTAGCCATCGATGCGTATCGAAACGCGCTACTCGAGGACCCGTTTAATCGGACGCTAGCAAAAAATCTCAATTTTCTCGTATTGAGCCAACAGCACTAGTGATCGGTCAGCTCGCCGTATCCGCGGCAGTCTCGATGTCGTCCAGTACTACTGGAGATGTATGATACGTCCGACGGATCGTCTGAGCTGCATGAAATGCTCGCTGCTCAGCCGCATCCGACCGCAGCGTAAGGCGTAATTCCCGAGCGCGCGCTGATTGACGACGCCCCATTACCTCCGACCCATTTTCCGACAGGTATTGCCCATAGGCTTGCAGAACCTTTGTGAGAAGAGGTCGCTCTCCCATCTCATCAAGAATCGTGACCGCTGTCTGAAAGTCGTTTGCAGTTGAATCCATCGTCTCATTTTCATCGGATGGGGTGATAAACAGGGCATTCGCACCAACTCGCGCGCGCGCGAACAGCGCGCGTGCTACCTCCAGTTGCCGACCAACTCCCTCAGCATGCGAAAGCGCGAGATTAGCGTACGAACGCGCCTCTTCTTCGTGTCCATCGGCCAACGCCGCATTCGAAAGCAATGCGGTGGCTCGAGCTTGCAGATCCCGTCGCCCGAGCTCATTGGCCAAATTCGATATCGCCTCGGCTTCTTCACGTGCCTCGGTAGAACGGCGTGCTGCCACGAGTGGTTCTGCCTTACTGAGGCGCACACGTGCAACCCCCACGACATCCCCCCCTTCATGGGCCAAGTAATGTGCTTTGTCCCAACTACTCTCCGCCTTACTAGGCTCGCCGGCTTCCCAGTCCAGTTCAGCGAGGGCGGCATAGGCGCGTGCGCGTATGAGAGGAGCAGAGTCCGTCGTTAGGTCTAAGGATTCCTGCAGTACTTTACGCGCTTTTTGCAAATGCCCTGATTGAACTTGAAATTCGCCGATGCGCACCAGAGTTGAAGCCAAGGTATCCGTATGTCCAAGGTCGCGTCGCAAGGCAATGACCCGTTCAAGCATCTTTATGGCCGAGTCCAGCGCATCAGCACCACCTCGATATGCGAGTACTGCAGCCTTGCGCTCCAAGGTATCTGCCCTGCCAGACCGATTACCCAGTGTCTCCCAAGTCAATCGAGACCGATCCAGGTAAGCGATTGCGCGATCCAGTCGACCAGCAATCAGTTCACATTCACCTCGCATCATAAGCGTAGACGCATGACCGTTTTCATCGTCTAGTACCGCTACTTCGTGCGCCAGACGGTCCAGAAGTTTGGCGGCACCACCAGGTCGCTGTGTCACGAGAGAACGACGTGCAGCCGAACGCAGGAGGGTTATCTTCGCTTCCGCATCAGCTGGCCCCAAACCAGCAAGGACTGTATCTGAAGCGGTCATCGCGTCATCGAGGTCTGCACCGGATGCATTCAACAACCAGCTCGAAACCAGATCAACGGCCCGCTCTGGGCGCCCAGCCGACAGCCAGTGCGTTATCGCCATCCGACGAGCACGAGCCGGGTCCCGTGCAGTACGACTCATGAGCCATTGCGCGATGACGCTGTGCTCAAGTTCAATTACTTCAGATGTTGCCTGTGGCAGATTCGACATCAGCTCTTGGCTTGAGAAACGCACCGAACGTACTCCGCGGAATAAGTGGTCCTCGGCCAGTTCCAGATGCCCCTGGTCAATGAGTGAATCTATTGATGCAACAACCGTACGCCGCAGGTCATCACCAGCCTCTGTAGGGGGAGTAGCATTGCTCAACGCGCGACTAACGCTCACCACGCCGTTGACCCATGCAACGTCTCCAAACCGCTTTATCCTTTGGAGAAGGGAGCGTTCATCGTCACTCAACTCGGCATACCGTTGCCGTACCGTGGTGTGTATATCACTGGGAACGGATTGAGGAGCATAGTCCTCGTGCCTGAACCGCCATTCTCCTGTCTCATCCACCTTCAGTACGTTTTTACTGCGGAACAATCGCACTAATTCAAGGGCTAGCCGAGGATTACCAGCACATTGCTTCGCCGTATCTTCTACAAATCCGTCTGGTAGTTCCTCCACATTCTCGACACAGCCGCGCAGTAATTCGCACGTTTGTACTAAGGACAGCGGTTCCAGATTGAAGTGGCTAACCCGTAGATGAGGGAGCGAGATTTCCGTCCGAGTGGATATAAGTATGCATGCCATTCGGGAATCTAAACGTTCCATCAACTCTTTGAGAACCGCTGTATCTACCTCAGACTCTGTCCGGTCCCAATCTTCTAATACCCACAGATGCGGCGTCGACGATGCATCAAAGCGAATCAAGTTCAGCACCGTTTTCCGGGCCCGTATTAGAAATTGCGGATTTGTGATGAGTTCGGTGGCCATTCCTGCAAAAGGAAGCCCGTCTGTATCAGTTGTTACGCCAGCAACCGTCGCGACAAATCGCTGTGCATCGGCCAGTCGTTCATGCCCGATGATAGCGGACAACCCGCTACGAATCTTATCGAGCTGAATCTCTGGAGACTCGTCTGCACTCAGATTGAACCGTGACCAGACAATTTGTTGGAGTACCGGCGGCCCATCACGAAGAGCGAGGTCTACTCGATAGATCCTTACTGGCCGACCGCGCGCCTCGAGCCGCGCGATCAACTCCGTTAACAGACGTGTTTTACCAATGCCGGCTGGCCCATTAAGAGTCACCACTTGTGCTTCTCGCTGATGAACAGCTGCACGCATACAGTTGTAGAAAAAATCTACCTCCGCACGTCGACCTACGAAGTAGGCATACCCCGGCTCTGTTTTTGAAGTATCCACGCCCTAAGTCTAACCAGAAACAAGACCTAGGAGCGACCCTGCAAATACGGACGAGCAAAGATTATGCGGTTCGGTATATTTTTGTGCGTCTTGATGCACTGCTAGAGTATGACGACTTCAGTGTCTTGGGCGTTATCTAATACGGGCTATTCGGGGGTGATTTTTGAATGGTACATGGATAATTTGTAGTACGACGTTACTTTGCATTCTTGTAGGGTCCTGCTCGTCGACTAGCGACGAAACAGCTCAAGACGACTCCAACGACGCTGCTACAGCGGTGGGACCCTTATGTACTGATGTCGATGTGTATGCAGATGGACTGGAAAAAACAGGACCGAACGGCCTAGTCTTTCGCATATTACGCTCTGACCTAAATCCGCCAGATCGTGGCCTGAATACCTTTTATGTAGAGCTCCTTCTAGAGGGCGCGAAGACGAG
>PKDL01000528.1 GCA_002863065.1 Pseudomonadota bacterium | reverse complement strand
ATCCCGTTTCATCGGTATGCTCCGTCCGCTCCAGGTCCTCTGCTCGTCATCATTCCATCTATCTACGGCGTCACTTCAGATGTGGTGTTCTTTGCGAAATGCTTCGCCGCGGACGGAGCGCTGGTGTATGCCATAGACCCATTTTGGCGCACAGCCCCGGGGCCACTACACATCCCCAACGATACAGAGCCGGCGTTGTGCCGAAAACGAGAAACAACCCTGGTGAACGCTACGTCGGACCTCGTGGCCACCATCGGCGCGGGCCGTAGTGATCCCAGCTGTAATGGCACCGCCATCGCGCTCGGCATCTGTTTTGGAGGACAACCCGTATTGCGAGCAGCAAAAGAAAGGCATTTGCACGGCGTCGCGGTATGGCATGGGGCCGGTCTACTCTCGGTTTTGGACGAACATTCCCTCAGAGATACACGTATCTCTTTCGATTTCGGCGAAGCCGACCCATTAATCCCGCTATCCGAAGTCAATGCTATTGCCACGGTATTACCCAAGCATGTAGCGAACATCCGAACCCATCCAAACGCCGGACACGGCTTCTCTCATGTGGGTACAGCAAAGTGCGACGAACTGGCGGCAAACAGAGCGCAACGTGGTGTAACTGAACTGATCAAGGTGCTCACTGAGTGCTAGGGCAAGGATGACCGAACGGTGCGAGGTGGAAATATCCTGAGTACGCTGCGGCTCATACAAGCAGAACGAATCACCCTAGCGGCTGTCCATCCCGAGTAAAGACATACAGCCTCGCCCTCGCCCGACTCGCCGCCACATACAAGGCCGCATCATCCGACCGAGGATCATCCGGCTTGATGTCAAAGAGGAAGACAACCTCCGCCTCAAGTCCCTTAAAGGCGCTAATCGTGGCGTGTGTAAGCGCGCCGGGTGCACGCAAACGTAAATCCAAAAGTGGAATGCCCGCAATCCGGTCCACTTCAGCGACACTCGAATGTTGTCGGCTATGAGGCGTGAGTAATACGATATCTTCAGGCCGTACGCCGCCGCGTAATAGCTTTGAAATCTCATCATCAAGCTGGGCGACGAGCTTCTTTTTACTCCCCTGCTGTTTGAACTGCGGGTGTAAGCCAACCGGTGCATCGGGATGTGGTTTGACCGGTGGTGTGCCTTCCGGTGTCAGGCGTTGCAACAGTTCAGCTACCGCTTGCGTATTACGAAAATTAATACTGAGGTTGAAGGTAGGCGCCTCTGGTATGCGGCTCTGCCGCTCAAAGATCGCCTGCCCCGGATCGTAGAACACAAAAAGGCGCGCAGACTCTTTATCGGTAAAAAGTTCTTCGATGACCTCCCACCAACCCTGGGTAAAATCTTGCCCTTCGTCCACTACGATAGCGTCAAATCCACTAACCTTCCCTTGGCTGACTGCGTCAAGCAGCAGCAAGGGCGCCTCTGTACGCCAGAAGTCTCGACGCTCCTCTGCACCGTCCTCTTCCGCCGGCGCCTGAAAACCAGATTCCAAGAGGTTTGCACCGTAGCGACAAAGTCCATGGAAAGATGTCACCCAGGGATTCCTTTTGCTTTGGGATTGAGCCCGAACCGATGTGTAGAGGTGATTGGCAAGTGCGCGCGTGTAGCATAACAGCAGTGTGCGATATCCTCGCTCAGCAAGCTGACATGCCGCCTCCACCGCAAGGACCGTCTTACCCGTTCCCGCCGAACCCGCCACATTCAGCCGTGGTGAACCTAGAAAGCCAGTAATCCAGCGGCGTTGCTCTTCACTCAACTTCACAAGCCGCTGTCGGTCCAACTCCATATCTGCCCCGGTGCAGGGCGCCAAATGAAAGACAGACTGGAAGACTCGTCGGCAAAAGGCACCGTATTCGTCAGGCGCGAGTGGCCTACGGTTTGATGACGATGCCTTCTTCCAAAATCGCAGGGCCTCCACAACTCGCTCGCCGATCTTCACCAGGTCATCACAATCAAACACCAGCTCATCCGCCCAGGTCAGTGGCCAATTGACTACCTGCTTTCGAGTTCGAGGAAAGGCAACGGCGTGACCCGTCACAAAAGGAAAGGCGCGCCCCGGATATATGGCGGCACATCGTGCCTCTAACTCTGATCGCAAACCTTTGATGGTACGCTGCGCCTGTTTCATCGGGTCATCACGCATAGGCGACGATGAGGCACCTTCGTCTCGGTACCATCGTCCATCCGGACCACGGGCGACTCCTTTTCCTTTGCATTCGATCAGCAACATGCCCTCAGTGCGGTGCACACAAAGGAAATCAGCCTCGCCTTCCTGAGCACGACGATTCTCGAGGAAGTCAACATTGCAGAACACCGTCCAGTCGTCCGGCAGACTGCTCTCCAATGCATCACGAAATGTACGTTCTGCTTTCTCGCCACCCCGACCAGAAGCGCGGCCAACGACCACAATCTTACCCATACATGTATCCCGTCCGCGGTATGGCCTCAGTGTCCACCGGACACTGTATACCGTCAACTCACCTCACGAATTACATGCACTACTAGACACGTATAACCGCTGCACCGAGACGACCGAGCGCACATGACGCAGGTATCGGAAGCCTCAGACATTCGAAAAACCGACCAAACCAGTGACCAGCGACCGTTTTTAAACGCCAAAACCGTGACATTTGCGTGACAGAGTGCATGCAATATCCTGGAAAGCGCGTCACATTCGTGTCACATTCCCGCGGTGCGAATCCCATTCCCAGCGAAAGTGTTCATTTCCTATATCGTCGTGGTTGCGGCCGGAGCACTTCCAACTTGGTTTTATCTTTCCGACGCTTTTGAAGTGCAACTCGCACGCTCCTTCGCACGAGATGCGGCAAGCCGAGTGCGACTGTTAGCGGTCATGATGGAGGAGACCCAGGACAACCAACGACCCGACCGACTAGAAGAACTATCGCCGTTATTTATCGAGCGCGTGACACTGATCCAACCCAAAGGGCAAGTGAGCTTCGACTCTAGCGTCGAGAAGCTCAACGAACTCGACGACCACTCCAACCGGAACGAAGTACGCCGGGCCCAAGGTGCTCTACCATCCGCCATTCTGGAGGAGGCCATCAAAGGGGTGGGGGCAGCCCGCCGGCAGTCTCGATCGACCGGAGAAGATACCCTGTATGTGGCCGCTGCCTTGAAAGACGGGAGCACTATTCGACTGGCGTTACCCTTGTCGCGCATCGGCGCGCTGTCGTCCCGTGTGCTCGGAGCATTCCGAAATAGTGTTGCATTCTCCATTACGGTGGCGATCTTTCTGTCCCTTGTGGCCGCAGTGGTATTTTCACGACCTCTGCGAAAGATCGCCCAGCGCGCAGCACGCATCTCGAAGGGCGATTATGACGGTGAACCATTACGACGAAGCGCCGATGAGTTAGGTGATGTCGTCCGCGCCCTAGAGCGCATTACCGATGAATTGAGTAGTCGCGAAGCGGTTGCTGAAGCAGCGATCTCCACCCTGGAACAGGTCGTTAGCAATCTGTCGATCCCGATTGCACTTCTCGATCAGGATGACCACCTACTAGCGGCCAGTCCAGCCGCATATGAATGGGCTGGAGACGGCCGCACTCTTGCCGAACGGCTATCTGCCTGGACGGAAACTGAAGAATACATGACGTCCTCTCAACGTATGCGAGACACCTTCACTCGTCAGAAAGTATCAATCGGGGAGTCGCGAGTTGCGATCACGCCGATTTCACGTCCGGGCGGTCCACCATTAACGATATTGGCGCCGGCAAAATCACAATCATCTCGTCGCAAAACCCTATCGACTGATGCAGTACGGGTACTTTCCGGACGGAAACTTCTGCTCAGCGTCTGGCCATCACTCACTACCAACCTCAGCGACTGTCAAATCGTCGACATCGGTGGTCGTGCAATGACAGCACTCATGCACTTGAAGCGGGTGATGCCTGACGCTATCCCGGATTGCACGACAGACGAATTGAGCCTGCATCTCACATTCGACGGCTTTATCCCCAACGATGAAGCATCGACCATAGCTCAGCTTTTGCAGTCCATTGGTGGACAAATTCATCCGAGTGATACGTATGTTCACGTACGATTGGCGATGGCATGAACGCAAGCCAAGACCATAAGACTCCCTTTGAATTAGAAGCATACGTACGGGACCACCACACACTAGAACTGGCGCGCTTTCATGCCTTTCCTGAATCAGGGACTCCGCCAGTATGGACCACGCTCGACCTCTATATATTTGTACCGGCCTCATTCGGTGCCGGACCGTCGACATGGCCAGCCGAGATGCTCTATCGCCAAAGCAAAGTTGCGGTCCGACTACGAGCGAAACATATCACGCTGGAAGAATTAGCGGATTTCGAGTCGCCAAGGAATCCAGCGGTGCGATTACTACAGCGCATGGAAGAGCGCATCGCTGGTAACCATTGCAGCGGGTTAGTACCACTCGCGCGGATGTTAGGTGCCGATGTGTCCGATGTACTTCGTGATGAAGTCCAAGCGATTACGAATCAGTTAGAAGTCGTCGCTCCAGAGGATGCGCACCGTATGCTTCGGGAGGTCGAAGAACTATGTACATCTGTACTAAATGTACTCGACGTACTCGATACCCTGCGTCGACATGCAATCCGCAACCAATCGGTGCATGAACCCGGCTTACTGGCAACCCTGACATTCGCTGAGGAATACACCTGTGCGCTCATTGATGAACAACTGAGCAAGTTAGGCATGTTCCTCAGTACCGCGGAAAACTTGCGTGACGGACATGGAACGGTACTTCGAATGAACATGACCATCGCGCATACTCTGGATGTCCTGAGCAAGATGCGCCGACGGCGGGGATTTATTACCCCTGATGTGGGAAAGCCAGAACTATATGGTTACCGCCTCGGCCTGCTGAAAAAAGAGTTACAGCAGTCTCTCTATGTCGATACACGCCCAAGTGGACGCGACCCATTCGTCGCAAACAGCGCAGCAATGATTGCGGCTGCATTGGCGGCCACCTGGGCACTACTCGCGCAAGTGCCGCTCATCACCGGAACGTTGTGGAGTTGGCAAGGCCTAGTCTTCGGGCTGGGTGCTATCTTCGCCTACGTGCTCAAAGACCGTATTAAGGACATCGTCAAGCGACGATTAGTCAAACGTTGGAAGCACTGGGACAACGAAAATAAAATCTTAGGTGGGCCGCTATCTAACCTAGGGTGGGGCCACTTTTCCGGGCGCGCGCGTGAGCGAGTACGTTGGTGCGCAGTCGATGATATCCCTAGGGATGTCCGTCGAATACGTCGCTTCCATCGCACCGTACGGAGTGCCGCCGCTGACCTCGAACGTGTGCTCCACTACCGACGGGACGTCTCACTCTCGGTCGCAGACCCGGTCCCCCCGGCGGGCTTTGGTCTACAAGAAATCCTCCGTGTTCGATTGGCAGACCTCCTGAGACGACTCGATGACCCGATTGATAACGTCACCTTCTACAGCCGAACGAAGCGACGCTTTGTGCAGCGAGATATTCCGCGCGTCTATCACCTAAACCTCATTTGCATGGTGACGACTCCATCTGGAAAACGAAAAGGTCGTAAATTTCGTGCAGTCGTGAACCAAAAAGAGGTCATACGACTCGAAAGCGTTGGCAACCAATCACTTGAGTTAGACTAAAGCCAACTACGCGATGCGGGTGGACTGCGCATCTTACGGCACCAATGTATAGGACCCTCCGATAATTATCGCATGCTTATATTCGGAATGCCGATCGAGCACCGGTACTTCGATAAAATACCCCACATTCAGTGAGATTCCCCCGATTGGCCACTCCACACCGGCAAGGAGTCGAACTTTACGTAAGCCACCTAACGGGGCCGCTGCATCTGAAGAGTCCAGCCGCTGAAATGATTCAATGGAAAGATAAGGGTTCACTACCGGCACTGCAGTACCTTTCAACATGACCCGCAGTCGCAACATATGCACCTCGCGAGGGACTTCATCCCGTGCAGCGCGCAGATCTACCTGCCACTGCGTCCGAAAAATGAGACGAACGGCAGGCAGACTCCAAGGAAACACAAGGCGACTATAAGCACGATGCCGGTGCTGAAAATCCGACAGGGAGTCGAGATCGTAACTATACCGATACCCCACCCCCCAATACATCCAAGTAAATGGTTGGTATCCAAGTTCAAGCTCGGGAGCCAGTTGGTAAAAACGGTGGATGCGGTCATCAAACCGAATGTTTTGGGTCAACCGCAATCGGAGATCGGCAGGTAGCTCTACCTTGAAGCCGGCATCTATGCGTAACTCAACTTCATCTTTTGGGCGGTCAGCGGCCTCACTCGGCGCAGTAGGGAGGAGAACTCCACAGATGGCCAGCGAAAGAACCAACCAATAAAAACAATGGCTTAGACACAGTAAACCTCGCGAGCATCGATTCGGCACGTAAGGGGCCTGTCCTTTGAAATATCGAATATCTTTACCCAACACAGTTACCGTGGCTGCAGTATAACCGCTCGCAGTATCCGACGGGCAATGAACTTATGTAGGGCTAATGCGTCGAGTCCCTTCTATACACCCGATAGCTGGGCAATCCAGGCAATGTGCTCGTCGCACTAGCGATACCAAGTTGACCGGAAAGAACCTAGAGCACGCCATTGGCATCAAGTTTCGCCAAAAACTTCTCCGCAATACCCCATGCTGTCAGTATCTCCGCATCCACGACTACCTTCGGGAAAATGCGTAAGTTCTGGCCATCGCGCCATGCCTTGAGACGAACGCCCTGATACATGAATGCCGTCGAGGTGCCTTCTGTGGTCACCGAGTCGACCCATTTTCCTAAGAAAAAGCCGTTTAGCAGGTCAGAAACATCGGTGTCGTAATCGGCTTGGATGTCAATGATGAGCTGGGGGAATATCTCAAGCAGGATATCGCCGAAGAGCACAAAGTCCTCGCGCTGGTCAGGCATGCTGCCAATGTCATGGAGCGTGTACGGCAAATCAACCATGAGGTGGACAGCAATAGCGACTCCAAGGGTACGTCCTCGTCCCACGCGACAGTTTTGGGCCAGGTCATAATACTTCCCCCATTGACCCGTCGTTTCGCCAGCCAACAGGTGAGCATGGAGATTCGCGAGATACCGTCGAGCAAATTCCGTGATCAACCGATTCGCCCATTGCGAATATTCATAATCCCCGGCGTCGACCGATTCGACAGCGCGATTGGTAATGAGCCGATATACCGTCGCAAATAACCCCCGGGGATCGCCTACTTCTCGAAAGATACGTGCGATCTCATTGACTCGATATTGCGCATCGTACGGGTCTTGAAGCGATGTTGGATCGGACAAGACGATAGCTTCGGCGAGTGCGTCATTAGTCATCTCCGGCAGACAGCTCGTATCGGGGGGGCACCCAAGCCCAAACCACCGACACATCAAAGGCATAACGGGCGCCGCGTCGCCATCTGTCTTCAGGTCGGATAGTCCATCGGCAATAGCCAACAATGTCTCGCACGGCGTACTAAGAAGCTTTTCTGCATCCGCATCGGTGCAGTTATCGCGTATCAGTGTCGTCTGCGGCCCGACACATGCTGCTACGTACGAGGTGGCTTCCTCACACCAGCTGCTCGCTTCAGATGCCATTGGCACCGGATGAAGCACAGATGACTCTAGCTCACATGCTAAAAGGAGCGCGGGGCTAACGAGTACCAGTAGAGCGCGTCGTGCACACATCATGCTTTCCCTTTTGGGGCATAGAGACCCCACTAACCGACTCACGGGTAGGTTTGCAAAACATATGCCAGGATCAGCCACAGAAAGGGATCCGGTGTAGCCAGATTTGGGCAGGAGAGGTCCAACCGTGCGTTCACGCTCATATCCTGGATTGGTGGGATGGTTTTGAGTTCGTGGTGGGGCCGATGAAAGGTCCGCAACTGCCACTCTGAGGATAGGCCGCAGTGTCCGCTGACACGACTACACCGTGTCGGCTACATGTGCTCTACTGGCTCGTCACGCGCCGGGCGTGCGCGGTCGACTTCAAGCCCGCTAATCAGAGCGCCCGGCACGAGGTCGGACATGTCGTATGCTGACGGGTCCGTCAGGGACAGCAAGAAGGCCACTAAGTCTTCGATCTCCTGCTCGGAAATCGGTTCTTCCGGTGCCACCAATGGGGATACTCGGCTGGTACACTCATGCAAAAAGACCTCATCTGAAAGCAACGTATCGGCCGCGCCGCCTTGCACATGATCCTCTGCCACGTAAGACTCGATCATACCGCTGGGATCCAAATGATGACGAATCACATCCGAAAGGGTGCGATAGGCTCCGCTGTGGGTATATGGCGCCGTCAACTCCACATTCCGAAGCGGCGGAGTCCGGAATGCGTAGCGATCCATATCGTCGCCGGTCTCAAGAAAACGTCCCATATCATACGGGGCATCATCCCCTTTGCCCGGACCCAGCTGAGGAGCCGCCAAGACATGGTTGCCCTGGTCTGTGAGGAGTGGACCGTTGTGACAGTTTCCGCAGGATGCTTTTCCGAAAAACAGCTCCGCTCCACGCTTTTCCTGCGCATTGAGTGCATGGTCGTCCCCAGCTACGTATCGATCGAATGGCGAATCTAACTTTGTGAAGGCTGCGACCTCGAAGGCTGCGATAGCATTTGCAATATGCTGGAATCCGTAGTCTTCCGGTTCCACATCGGGGTAGGCCGAGCGGAAGAGGCTTGGGTACCCTTCATAGCTCAAAATCCGTTCAGTCAAGGCGGCCCAAACTTCCGGTAGGGTCTCCATGTCTGCAATCTCATTCTCCCCATGGTGCCCCCGCATCTCTTCAGCGCTTGTAACAGGGAACATTGCTTGAACGGAAAGCACCGTCTCCAAGCCCTCTGGAAGTTTTAGACCTGCAGGTGAACCGAAATAGCCAGGCTTGCCATGCACACGACCGTCCCAGAACATCGTCTGCCACAACTCTGAGCCACGGTTCCAAATGTCGGGTGAATTACGAGGGATGAAGCCGCGCTCGTCTCCAAGCTCTCTCTGCGGCCCAAGCCCATTCCCACCCACACCAATAGGAAGCGCCAGTCCATCGCTGGTTCCCAAAGAGGGGTGGTGGCATGTCGCACACGAAATATCACCGTTACCAGAGAGCGCTTTTTCGAAGAAAAGCATTTGTCCCAGAATAACTTGCGGGTCTGCCATGGGTAGCACGTTGCCCGGGTCAACCGATGTCACGTTGAACTGCGACAAGCGCTCTCGAAGCCGGGCATCCGTCCACGCAGTACCTTCGCTGGTGCCCCAGGTCCCTTCATCCGACTTAACGCCCGAAGTCTCACCAGGTACACCTGTACTGGCAAAAATCACCTCTGGCGTATCGGAACACCCCATAAGCAAAAACACAGCCGTGCTCACATATCGCAAATTCATCACAAACCCTCTAGTTTCAGACCACCCAAACGGGGCCCGCTCACCTCAACGTCTGTGGAGTTAGCAACACTTGGGCCAAATCTGTAACAGATTGATTACAGATGATTTTTTGAAATATAGGGGTGAGTTGTCACCAGTGGTTTAGTACCGGTGAAACGCGCCATAGAGATCACTCCAGAAGAGTACTTAGAGCAGATAAGAGGGGGGCATGACGGCCTGTATTCCACCAAGACCGTCATACTCATGACAGAGGCAGCACGCTGCTCAGTGGTTGGCATGAAATCCACACCCACAAGCAGCGCACACCGGACGAATTACTCTACGTCCATGTGTCCGGCGCGCGCGAGGATCCAACGATTCGGCTCAGTATCTCCATTACCCACCACAACGAGGTATTCTCCAGAGGCCGGTGCCGCGTACTGCACATATTCGGAATGTACCCCCGGCTTAATGCCCCTAGTCGCGGCACGAACCCGTTGAAAATCCCACTCCGCCGTAGCACGCGGACCGTAAACCATGACCACCGCGGGTCGCTCAGTCCACGTTTGCATCTCGAGAACCTCATTCTCTGTCAGCGTCACTGGCAATGCGACGAATCCAATGACTTCACCAGATGCTGCAGTGCCTGCTTCCAGGCGATCTCCCAGCTTCGTGTTTGTTGATTTATCGGATTTACCAAACTGGAGGTCGGGGTTACCGAATTCTGCGACGGGGGCATTCGCATGGATTACTTCGTACTCACCACATCCGATCCCAGTAACCACTAGGACCAGAACACACAGTAAGGCCCGATACATCTTTGTAAATAGCTGAAGTTGATTCATTTTCTCTGTTCTCCAATACGTATCAAATGTGTCGGTTAAACGAGGCCAGGACCATGCTTGGACGTCTCGACCACCACAGCGGCCCGAACATCATCTGCATAGAGGGCGAGGTTAGCGGCCTCACGGCCTGTTGATACTGCACGTTCCATAAGGGCTGACGGATAGTCCGTCTTTACCCAATCTCCCGCCAAGGCAACGTTTTCCAAGCCTACGGTGCGTGGGAAGTCGGCTTTCGGACGCAAAGTTCCTTGGCCGGCTTCGATTGAGGTGAAGTTGTGATAAGAGCCGACGGTGTAATCAATGATGTTGGCGTTTGCCATTTCTGGCAGGACCTCCAAGAAAGTATCCTTTACCTCCGGCCAAACCAGTGCATCCGGCATGTCCGCCCATCGCCAGTCGGCGTATAAGTGAAGCTCAAAGATTGAGCCTCCCGTTTGCTTAGCCCACTGCGCGCTTTCGTCCTCAAGCTTGTCAAATTGAGCAATCAGATTGATGGGGTGGTGCTGAGGAGTCTCAATCAGGTCGGGTCGCGATGCATCAGGCTGACGGTCAAACCATAGGCGCATCACCTTGTAAGGAGGTGCAATCTTCATGCTATCTACCCGACCCCGAAGTGCACCAAGAGCATCAGCAGAGCGGCCATCATAAGCGTCTGAATTACGCAATACTGCTTGGGCTCCACCCACATCGAGCGCCAGAATGACGTGGTCGAATTCTTCATTCGTTCCAATTTCACCCATCGCACGACCGTCTTGGAAGCGAAGTCCCGGTACGGCCCGGCCCAGTTCGATTTTCACTCCGAGACTAAGCAATCTATCGCGCCATGGATTTAGTACACCTGTGGCATGGTCGACCGTGGTTATCTCGCGATTCATCGCCTTCGGCTGTCCGATAAAATAGTAGTGCATAAATGCAACCATCTCTGCAGCGCTTACCTTCGATGGATCATTCAAGGTTACTGACGATGCAGGCTGCATGTAGAGGTCATAGAAAGACTTAGAAACCCGGCCCTGAGCCCACTCTTCAAACGTGAGATGGTCAAGCTCTTCATATACCCGGTCATGATTGTAGAACATCACTTGAGGCACCATCTTGAATTGCTCAAATGCGCTGAACATGTTCACATTTTTCGAGCGCTGCAACAGCGACAAAAGATTCAGCGGGTAGATTGGAGGCTTAGACTGCAAAATCTCCGGCTCGTAATCGCGATAAATCGTGAACACCTCGTCGTAAGGACGGAAGTACTTGTCAATACCGAGCCTAGACCGGATATCCCGGAAGTTGTGATAGTTGTCGAACCACATGTGGAGACCATGCTCTACGTTAAATTCACCGGCTGCAGTCTTTATGCGCGGAGTGGCGAGACGACCGCCTAACACGGACCCAGCCTCGCGTAACGTGACCGCGTATCCGCGCTCGGCCAACTCCAGAGCGGCGGACAGACCAGCAAGCCCACCACCAACAATGAGTGCCGACCGGCTGAATGGGGTCGGGAGTTTCTCCGGTGCCCATGGATTACCCGGCAGTTGCATCAAGGGCGGCTTGGGTAAAGCACTCGCCGGTTTGGGTAACGCAGTCGCGGCTGCGGCACCTGCTCCTAAAGTAAAAAACTGTCGCCTATTCATCACAATCTCCTATCAAGTCGATTTATCTCAAGTCACAAAACGTCAAAATTACGTGTTCGTATTGCGGTCGCGTCCTATCGACCGAGCGCGTTTCTAAGCCATTGCATTTCATGCCTCACGTCGTTCACGACCCGTGGGGCTATTGTCGTATCGTTGTCTTCCAAGTGCGACAGCATATGGAAGTCAAAGCGTGTCTCGTTCAACCGGTGGCAACTCGCGCAGCTCGTATTCGGCACCAACACCTGCTGCGGATCATTGATGGTTTCTTTAAGAAATGGCTGAGTGTCAGCTGAGAAAACGACAAATGAGGTCAACTCTTCGGCCAAAGCCCCTTCCTGTCGCCAACTGGCCAACTCATCATCGGCACCAGTCATGGTGACAGTCTCATCCAGGCCAGCATCGCCGATGATACGACCGTCTATCGGACTACGAACCAGCAGTGTGCGCTGCTGAAGTTCCCCATCTGCACCCATATCAAATGCTACGAAGGACCAGAGGTCTATTTGAGGTGCATCTCGACCTTCCGGAAGTGAGAACGAAGTAAGGTCAAACAAATGTTCAGCGAGAGCGGTGACCGATAGCACCCGGTTCAGCCGCTCAGTAAACTCACCGCTAACGGTGGAGTCCATCGTATTAAGTTCGGTGCGCACGTCGAGGGTTTTACCTAGGGGCTGCCCCGGTGTTCGCAAATCTAGTAGCAACCGAATCCAGCGTTCTAGTGCTGCGTCACGGTCAGCGATAAACGTGTCGTAGAGTCCCAACGGGAGCGTACTAAGTTCCCCACCACGCTCTAAGTGACCTTGGACTTCCGTCAGCGAAGCAACAGCCCCCGATTCCGGCATTACATGGTACAGCGCGTGTATCGCGCGATCATCACCAAAGAATGGCCGGGTCCACAGCACCATCAGATCTTCCATAATTGGCTGCCAAACCAATCGTACTTGTGGCCAACACAAAGTTTCAGGTGACTGTCCAAAGTGGTGACCCAGAGGACCGCAGGGTGCGAACCGAACGGAGACAAGCCTCCAATCCTCATATTGATTTTCTCGTTGGATTGCATCCTCCACGACTGTATCCGCATATGCCGTCGTGATGGCTTCAATCCACTCTTGAGGTAAGAGAGTTCGTCCATCTACTGTTTGTGAATCACCACGAATCCCGCCCTGCGTTCGGAGCGGGAAAATCACTGCCAAATCTTGAGCTGCAGGGAAATCAACGGGAATCGAGATATTAAGAAACGCGTCTGCCTTCCCGCCTGAAACCTGCAAACCAGACATGGAGTCAATTATCACCACTTCAGCGGAATCTGCCGAACAGCAGACAGAAGAACATGCTAAGGCCACGCATATAACGTGAACTAATCGATTCTTTATGTGCTGTTTTCTAACCTGCATGCTCACTTCTCCCGGGGTTTGAACACCCCAAGCGTCAACTTGTGAGAAGGTTTTGCACAGACCGTGCCGAAATTTTTTGTGGTTAATTGACCCCATCCACGATCTTGAACACCACTTGAGTATATGGCGCATGAATTTGACGCCCGAACCTGTTCAAAAAAGCAGTCTAATTCGAGTCACTGCGGAGGACGGACTGTAGATGTAGCCGGGAGCATACAAGCGGTGGGCAGTCTGTGGGGCGAATCCGAAGATTCGCCCCACAGCTGCAATAAGGAGGTTTCCGGCGCGTTGAAGTCGAGAAGCCAGGGACCGACCACAGCAGTTTACCGCCAGGTTGGGTGGCCTCACAGGAGAGAGGTAAGTGACTTCATCGCGTCAGGGTGGGTCACTACATAACAGTGTGACGCCCAGCGTCCGCTCTACGACACAGCATCGCCCATATGGGTAACGCGATGACCGAGATGAAACGGCAACATGCTCGGTGTGTGCCCTCCCCACTTATTGGGGACAGCAACCACGTACACCACGAAAACCGGTGCAAGCCACGACGCAAATACGTCTCGTCTGACTGGTTTCCGAATTCATTATTTTGCACCGTCTCAAACACAAAATCCTCGCCGTGCGTGTCTACCAGTGACGTGATGTCACTCAGATAGAACGGCCCCTAGGCCAGTTGTAGGTTCGCGTACATAGCCCAAAGGCAAAGACAGACGTGAACCGTGCGCGGCTGTATCAACTATGAAGTTGATAAATGCAAGCAATTTCTTGGTTTCAACTGTGACTTCACACGACAGTCACTTGACATTTGTGGCGGTTCGCGATGGGGTCCTGGTATGGCAAGACCACGAAAAAACGATACTATTGCGCCTACACCCGAACGGATCCTGGCGGCAGCCGAAGATGTTTTTGGTGATGTTGGTTTTTCATCTGCTCGGTTGGCAACGATCGGTGAGAGAGCCGGAATTACCCGGGCATCCCTGCTACACCACTTCCCTTCGAAGCTTATTTTATACGAAGCGGTCGTACGTCGGGCTCTCGACGAAGTACAACGAAGACTCATTGCATCCGTCGATCTGACGGGCACATTCGAAACCCAGCTGATCGTTATTACCCAAGCCCTAACCGACTTCGGGAACGAGCGAAGCGGGCTTGCGGGTGTGCTGCTTCGCGAGCTGATGAAACCTGAGTCACAACGCACAACTGCACGTGAACTGGGCCGTCTAGTAGACCGCGTTACGAAGATGCTTCAGATACTTGGCAAAGGGCACATCCCAGACGACATGCCGGTCCGAGACGCTGTCCTACTGCTGATTTCAGGCTTTCTCGTACGAATAACGTCGGGCGCGGACTTGTGGGAAGGTCCGGATCAAACCGTCTGGCTAACACGGGCGCTGTTCCGCGGCGCGTCGCAACTCACCAACATCGACTAGTCCACTCACATCCAATTCGAGTCCCGAGAATATCAACGCCTTTCCTCATTTGGTCGGACCCACGGTATGGTCTATGCCACAGCTTACGGGACATAGCTCGGGCAATCACTGGTACGCGAAATCAGGCCGTCCGTTCCACGTGCATTCAGCAGTACGCTCCTTGATACGGTGATAGTTGGTTTTATACCCGGGAGTGGATACCCTTCGTCAAAATGCTCAGGAGAAATCTTATGTCACCCACCCGACTACTGTTTATTGCGTCTATTCTTGTGACTGCGGGCTGCGCTGAGATAACCGTACGCGCGATACAAGATGAACCGGACGCTACAGATAATATCGACAGCTCTGACGTCGTGAATGGGACGGATGGGGGTGACGGCACGGATGCAACCGACACAACTAGTGACGCAACCGGGACTGAACCTGCCGACTGCAGTCTGCTGGCGACTGACACCTGCACTCCCAGCTATGAGATTGTGGGAACAGAGTGTGCGCCGATCTATGCCCCCAGCGGCACCGAGTGTGATGACGGTAAGAAATCAACGGTGGGCGATAGCTGCAATGACAGCGGAGCCTGCGTCGGCACACTCGATTGCTCAGACTTACCGATAAACGAATGCACAATTGGCTACGAGGACGTGGATGGCGAATGCTCTGCTATCAC
The DNA here is from genome assembly GCA_002863065.1 of Pseudomonadota bacterium. Lineage (GTDB taxonomy): Bacteria > Myxococcota_A > UBA9042. The sequence goes on along the minus strand of PKDL01000528.1, from coordinate 135 downwards.
CGCAAGCAACGATACCGTATGCGACGATAATGATTTGTGTAGTACAGAATCGAAGTGCTTTGATGGAACCTGTACTGCATACGCATTCGTCCTGTGCTCAAACCCGTCAGCGTGCGTTTTGGAGAGTTCCTGTAA
>PKDL01000439.1 GCA_002863065.1 Pseudomonadota bacterium | reverse complement strand
GAAAGCGTCGCATCTGGTCAACCATACGCACGTGTACTTATGGGTGGTCAGCCCACTCTGCTTATCGCTGAGAACGATTTCCAAGTCTTTCGTGTGGTCGGGCGCAAAGGGGAGGAAATCGCGAAGGGCGAGGCGGTGGTATACCGCCACACAGATATTTGGACGCAGTACACCACGACCCTTGGCAACTATTTGCGGTTAGATTTTGGGGCTACCTTTGATTCCAAAGGCCAGCGTACGGTCATAGAAAATATTCGCGAAACCCTTCCTGTATCAATGGAACTAGGGTTGTATGCTCTTATCATCGCATTGGTTTTTGGTATCACCTCGGGGCTAATCGCCGGTTTGAAGCAAAATACCTGGGTCGACTACAGCGTGATGTCGGCCGCAATGTTTGGAATTTCGTTACCGTCCATTGTGTTGGGTCCGCTTCTCATACTCTTCTTCATAATGCAGCTTGAATTGCTTCCGCCGTATGGTGGTTGGGAGCTGGGTCTGGGCGTCGGATGGGAACAAAAGGTGCTCCCTTCGATCGCTTTGGGGCTTGTCTATGCTGCCTATTTCGCTCGACTGACTCGGGGTGGAATGTTGGAGGTCGTCAAGCAAGATTGGATTCGAACGGCGCGTGCCAAAGGGTTAGGCGAGGGACTAATCGTACGTCGCCATGCGCTGCGTGGGGCGATACTCCCCACCGTGACGTATCTCGGACCTGCAGTCGCACATTTGATGGTTGGTTCCGTAGTCGTAGAGAAAATATTCAAGATCCCAGGGGTATCGAAGTACTTCGTCGATTCCGCTATCAACCGGGATTATCCCATGGTGATGGGCGTAGTCATTGTCTACTCTGTATTCCTCGTTCTCTTCAACTTACTTGTGGATATCGCGTATGCCTATCTCGATCCCCGGGTGAAGTATGAGTAGGGGGTCTTCAGCCGGCACATCGCTATCGCGCGATGCTTGGAGTCGGTTTCGTCGCAATCGCGTGGCTATGGCTGGATTATATGTCGTTCTAGTGGTTGCTGTTCTCGGGTTCTTGTCGCCGATCTTGTCGCGACACGTCACAGGTTTCAGCCTTGATGAACAACACAATGAATATCGATTGAAGCCTCCTGGTTTCCGGGATGTGTCGAAGGACTACACCACATTCGATGGAGATAAAGACTACTTTCACGGGCTAGATATCGATCAAGATGGTGTTATCGGAGAAATGGACCGCTTCGATAACCAATGGAAAGCACGGTTCTTTCTCTTCCTCTTTGACGACTATGACCTCATCTCCGACGGTGAAGAAATGAGCCCTGAACGGCGATTGATGCCACACCCCGATGGGTATTTGGTTGAGGCCGAGTATCCCGGAGGATACGACGAGCTCAATCCATCTTTCCGTGATGAGTTTGCTTCTGCAATCACTTCGCGCTTACCGACCAACGTACGCGAAAATCCGCTGGAAATAGAGCCCGCAATACGAACTTACTGGCGTCGTCTTGGATTAGACAGGGACTGGTTGTTTTCCGAAGTCGACTTGGACGACGATCGGCTTATTACCCCAGAAGAAGTCGCCATTTATCGGCTCCCGTATCGTATCTTCGAGTCTCAGGCATGGGTCGGACGGACTATGGACTTAGATGGAGACGGTGCTGTGTCTCGAGATGAGTATCCAGGCCTCCCGCAACGTCGTACTTTCTATTTGGGAACGGATCATCTCGGTCGGGACGTGCTGACACGTATTCTGTTTGGCGCGCGTATCTCTATCACAATAGCTCTTTTGGCAACGCTGGTAAGCTTTCTTATTGGCGTTACCTGGGGCTCAGTGGCGGGGTTTTATGGAGGCCGGACCGATTCTTTGATGATGCGCATTGTAGACGTTCTCTACGGGCTACCGTTTATGTTCATCGTCATCCTACTTATCGTGATTTTTGGACGCAGTACGATCAACCTGTTTATCGCGTTGGGTGCGGTGCAGTGGCTCACAATGTCACGAGTCGTGCGGGGTCAAGTTCTATCATTGAAGCATCGGGAATTCGTTGAAGCTGCAACTGCGCTTGGCGTCCCGCGATACAAAATACTATTTCGGCACCTGCTGCGTAACACCGTCGGACCGGTCATCGTATATTCCACCTTGATGATCCCGTCGATTATACTGGAAGAAGCATTTTTATCGTTTTTGGGTCTTGGTGTTCAGCCGCCAGACCCCTCTTGGGGAAACATGATTACGGATGGAGCGAAGGTGATGGACACGTATCCTTGGCTTATCGTCTATCCAGGGATTGCCCTGTCACTTACTCTTTTTAGTATGAACTTTGTGGGTGACGGTGTGCGCGATGCTCTCGACCCACAGGTGCAGAAGTCCTGATGTCTTTTCTTCACGTTGACGACTTGCATGTGCATTTTGTGACCGACCGCGGTTCGGTTCGCGCTGTGAACGGCATGCACTTCAGGCTCGAACGCGGGGAGACACTCGGGATCGTCGGAGAATCTGGCAGTGGGAAGTCCGTTACCGCAATGGCCATCATGGGGTTGCTGCCCATGCCGCCGGCAGTGATTCCATCCGGCCGCATTTTGTACGAAGGTCATGATTTATTGACCCATACGGCTGCGAAGCGGAGGTCGATTCGAGGTAATCGGGTCTCAATGATCTTTCAGGATCCAATGACGTCGCTGAATCCGTTTTTGCGAGTGAGTCGTCAGTTGACTGAAGTGTTAGAGGTGCACAAAGGCCTTTCTCGTAAAGATGCGTTACGCCGAGTAATCGCTATGCTTGAGCGGGTCGGTATTCCAAGCGCCGCCCAGCGTGTTCATAGTTATCCCCACGAGTTTTCGGGTGGTATGCGACAGCGAGTGATGATTGCAATGAGCTTGCTTTGCGAACCAGACTTGCTGATTGCTGATGAGCCGACTACCGCACTGGATGTCACCATACAAGCTCAAATTTTGGAGCTTCTGAATGAACTGAAACACGAACGGGGGATGGCCACTATTCTCATTACGCACGATTTGGGCGTGGTCGCGGGGGCGACGGATAACGTGGTCGTGATGTACGGCGGACAGCGGATGGAGCACAGCTCGACAGCTAATGTCTTTCGCTCACCTTGTCATCCATACACGCAAGGTCTGCTCAAGTCGGTTCCTCGACTTGGTCGTACCGGCGAGCGGGATAAGCTGTACTGTATTCCTGGGCTGCCTCCAGTTTTGACTGCCAGTGCAAAGGGTTGTCCATTTGCGGAACGGTGCGATCGGGTTCAGGCGGTGTGTAGTGAAGAAATGCCCGGTGATACATCGCAGGAGCCAGGTCATGAGGTGTATTGCCACGCACACGCGACTGAGGCGGCTTCGTGAGTAATACCCTCCTAGATGTACGCGGACTCAAGATGCACTTTCCTATTACGAGAGGCGTACTTTTCGAACGGCAGGTCGGGGTAGTCAAGGCGGTCGATGGACTGACATTCGATATCCGGGAAGGGGAAACGCTCGGTTTAGTCGGTGAGAGTGGTTGCGGTAAGTCCACTACTGGTAGGGCGATATTACAGCTTCATCGTCCAACTGAAGGGCGTGTGATTTACCGAGGTCAGGATCTCACCCGGCTGACGCATCAGCAGATGCGGTCGTACCGGCGTCAATTACAAATCATCTTCCAGGATCCTTATGCGAGCCTGAATCCACGTATGACAATCGGTTCCATTATTGGCGAGCCGATTGGTGAACATGGACTCGCGAGCGGAACCGAGAAAGAGGACCGAGTATATGAACTGATGAGGCTTGTCGGTCTCAATCCGGACTTCGCACGTCGCTATCCGCATGAGTTCTCGGGTGGGCAGCGCCAGCGTATTGGTATTGCTCGTGCTCTGGCATTGGAACCAGACTTCATCGTATGCGATGAGCCTGTGAGCGCATTGGACGTCTCCATACAAGCCCAGGTGGTAAATCTATTGGATGAACTTCGGGAGCGGTTGGGACTGACGTACCTCTTCATTGCTCATGACCTTGCGACGGTTGAACATATTTCCGACCGCGTAGCCGTCATGTATCTGGGGCGAATTGCGGAGCTCGCCCCCTGCGATGAGTTGTATAGAAACCCCAAACATCCGTACACTCGAGCCCTGATATCAGCCATTCCCATTCCAGATCCTGAAGTGGAAGCGAAACGGCGCCGTGTGATTCTTCGAGGCGAGGTGCCAAGCCCGCTCGACCCTCCGGTAGGTTGTCTATTTCATACGAGATGCCCGATAGCTCAGTCGCTATGCAGTCAGGAGGCTCCGATGCTTGAAGACCATGGTCAGGGACACCTTGTGGCTTGTCATTTTCCCGAGGGCTAGGCGAGATGGCATGACACATCAACCAGGCGGAATGCGTTGGGCGCAGTGGCTGGCTGCGGGTTGTCTGGGAGCAGTGACCGCCTTGGGGCTGACTCAGTTTATGCTCCCGACTCCAGTGAGTATCGATACAACTACAAATACAACTCCAGCGATATCATCTCTTTCGAGTGCCTCCACGGCACGACTGCTCACGGCGCTTTCAGTGACGGCCGCTGAGCAAAATGCTCAACCCGAAGCACGGTTTCTGGCGTCCGCAGCCACTCAGTATGACGCGTCTCCCGTCGCGAATGGGATCTTGGCTGCGATGACGGTCGGTTCACCTATCACCTTGGCATCCCGTGTGGGGTTTTCCGAATGTGAGCGGCATAGCTTGTCAGTCAATGGGGCATATGCGGCCTGCTGGACTGCCGATCGGATCCGTGTTTTTGATACGCGCTCCGGAGCCGAGGTCTGGTCCCATAGTGACCTACCCGAGGCGATCACTATTCTGCCGGCATCTCAGTATGTTGTCGCTCGTTTTCCTGGGCATACGTTTGTGGCCAGCCTTTCGCAGTCTGGCCGTTGGGCACGGGAGATTCCTGCCTTTCAATCGGGGCCATACCCATCTTCTACACACGCGATCGGGTGGGAAAAATCCTTGCTTATTGTCAAGCCAGACGACGGTACAGTGCAGCGCGTTACCACCTGTATTTCAGAGGTGGCACCTGCGATTTCAGTGGATGAGCAAAGAATTCTTAGTGTTTGCTCTCGTACCTCCTTTGGTACCGTCGACGGTACAGAGGCAGCGATTCAGCGTTTTGAACCAGCGTTGATCAGTCCCGCGTCGAGTGTTGTTTTCAGTCCATCCAATCAGTCGGCATTTATCATTGATGACCACGGTCGCTTATCGAATGTTGATCCCAAAAATGGCCGACGCACCGAACTTACCGTAGTGCGTCGTTCGAATCGGCCACAACTCGCTCTTTCTCCGGACGGCTCTATTCTCGCAGTCACAGACAAGTCGATTGGTGCCGCATTATTCGGGTCGGATGGTCGTTTTCTGGCTAGCCTGCCTCGTGCATATGGTGCAACCGTCGCGTTTAGTACGGCCAATCGCATTGTCACGGCTGGTAGCATGCTCGCGAACTGGGACCTTCCAGCACATTTCCCCGAACATCGGCTTAGACTGGATCCAGGCTCTACCGTAATCGCGGCGCGTATGACGCCTGACTTTTCTCGGGTCGTTGCTGCCACGTCTAAGGGTACGATAAAAAGCCATCGTCGGGATGTATTGACAGTTTCAACGCAGAGCCTACAGGCTACTGGTATCGAGGTTCAGGGCACCTTTCAGACCGCAGTATTCAACCCAGCTGGTACATCATTAGTCGTCGGAGATAGAACCACAGATAGGCTGTCTCGGTTTGATGCGGACGGGCACCTAACGCATAGCATTCAACTACCTGCACCACGGCGCATAACATGGCCTCGGAATGAGCGGCTGATCGTGCTTACCAACTCGCCGGGCCAAATCCAGTTGGTGGATGGTGCGACGCTTGCACTGGAAGGCGCTTGTGGTGAACTGGGTTGGAGAGACCTAGCAGCCTCACCCGCACAGCAGCATATTGTCGCACTCGATCGTGAGTCGAAAGTGCATGTTATGGTGGCTAGCCACGATTGCCCAATCTATCGATTTACATCCATCGGAGCACGTTCGGTGGCGATCGATGACACGGGGCAACACGTCGCAGCACTGCGACCCGATGCAGTGGAAATTTGGCAGGCAGACGGCCAACTACAGATAGAGCACACCTTTGCCCAGGAGGCGCTAGAATCTGTAGCTATATCGGCTACTGGGACATGGGTAGCCGCAGCGTCTTCACCGGGCGATATTATCGTATGGAAGACCGATAGGCCCAAGGTCGTCGCTTGGCTACCGGGCTACGGTCGCCAAGCCCATTCGCTGCAATTTGCCGCGTCCACTGCGACGTTGATGTCGGCATATACCGATGAGACGATTCGGTTTTGGAATGTAGACGTCTTTGCGGAGAGTCCTGCTGAGCGTCATTCAAGAATTGAATCCGCATCCGGTATGACGATAGACCTTGCAGCCAGCGCACTTATTCCGCCATAACAGCAGCGGCAGGCTGTGACATACTGTCGACACCGACGTGGTCTTTTTGCCAATTTGTCTAAATAAAGGCTTGGCATTGACAAAACGTCGTTACACGCGGTCTGAGTCTATCGAATAAGAGCACTCTGATCTCATGGCCTAATGCTTGCTTCCGCAAGTATTCATCTCGAAATCGAAGCGAGGAAACCGTGAAAGATCAAACTGAGCCGCTGACGGCACTCGCCAGGCAACCCTCGATTCTTATCGTTGACGACGACGCAGCGAACTTAGCATCGCTTGGGAAAGTCTTGCGTAGAGAACAGCTGGATGTACGCGAGGCAAGTCATGGACGCGAGGCTCTCGATTTACTTCGAGAGCAGCCTGCGTCTGTGGTCATCACAGACTTTCAAATGCCTGGCATGAGTGGTCTCGACCTATTGCGCTCGATTCGTGCGATCAGTCCCGAAACGGAAGTTATTCTAATCACTGCCTATGGCACGATTGAGATGGCAGTAGATGCAATGAAGCAGGGAGCGTACGACTTCGTCGTGAAGCCGTTCAAGCGGCATGACATCGTCCGCCCCGTGCGTCGAGCGCTCGAAAAGTACGCGTTGATAGAAGAGAACCGAAGACTCCGAAACGAGCTTGAGCGTACGCTGGGAGTGAGAGAAATTATCGGGCAAAGCCCCCTGATGCGGGACACCCTAGAGCTTGTCGATCAGGTTGCACCCTCTTCCGCTACGGTGTTGGTTACGGGCGAATCTGGTACAGGGAAAGAATTGGTTGCACGGGCCATTCATTCCGGCTCACGGCGCTCAGGGAAGCCGTTTGTAGCGATAAATTGCGCGGCTATTCCAGATTCGATACTTGAGTCCGAACTCTTTGGATATGAACGCGGCGCATTTACTGGGGCCGTGCAAAGGCGTGAGGGTCGGTTCGAACGTGCTCACACGGGGACCTTGTTTCTGGATGAAATCGGTGAAATGGCTCCCCACGTACAGGTGAAGCTCTTGCGGGTGTTGCAAGAGGGTGAGATCGAACGGCTTGGCGGCACACAACCGATTATGGTCGATTGCCGTATTGTAGCTGCCACGAACCGCGACCTCGCTGCGGAGGTGCGCGACGGACGATTTCGCGAAGACCTGTACTACCGCTTGAATGTCATCACAGTGGAGCTTCCTCCGTTGCGCGATAGGCCCGAGGACGTGCCATTGTTGGCGCACCATTTTCTTGGAAAATACGCAGAAAAGAACGGAAAAGAAATGCTTGGGATTACTAGCGAAGCAATGACGCTGCTGGCCAGCTATAAATGGCAAGGAAACGTACGAGAATTAGAAAATGTCATGGAGCGCGCCGTCGTTTTAGCGCGTGGCCCACAAGTGACCGCAAATGAGCTACCGACAGGTGTTCGTATGGGTTCTAAATCGACGAGAACGCTTACCATCCCGCTTGGAACTCCACTTGAGGAAGTTGAGAAGAGACTCATAAACGAGACGTTGCGCATCACGAAAGGCGATAAACGTTTGGCGGCGCAAATGCTTGGTATCGCTACGCGAACGATTTACCGGAAACTGGAGAGCTGGGGAGACACGGAGTAGTACTTTCGTTCCTAATGACAAATTGTCATCGCTGAGGCTGTCTTTCGCGTCAGTATGCCATTTTGAAGACCATTATGCGCTGGACTAACCGGGTTGTATTGCCCTGCATGATGGTGTAACAACGCGCGACTGCTAGGGTTATTCCGATATACCCTCGAACGGAGATATGGGTTTTGGACGGCACGTTGCTTGCACACTAAACTGTGGTGGCGGTGTTGGCCGTCGGCAAATGGTGAACACGTATCAGGTCGGTGGCTTGACATAGCCACCGGTAGAGACCCTTGAGGGGGATAAAAGTCAACGACGAGTATGGAAGCACTCTTCAAAAAGTACTTCTGGGTGGTCAATCTGACCGTACTGACAGCCATAGCTTGGCTGTCCGCGCAGTCGGTAGTTGATTATCTTGCAGCACGGTATCTCACCATCGATACCGCGGACACGGAACTCGTGTCTAACGTTGACGATATTGAGTTGATACAGAAGGCGGGTACCGACGAACTGGCGCAAACCCTATCGGACAGGACCCCATTCAATCTTGATCCAAAAACCGCTGCTCCGGAGTCGAAAAAAGGCGATTCGGACTGCAAGGCCGAATGTGACGGAAAGTCATGCGGCGACGATGGGTGCGGGGGAAGTTGCGGCGAGTGTATGGATGGTGAGGAATGCAGTGACGGGAAATGTACATCGGCTGATGAAGGGCCACAGGAAAGTGAGCTCAACGTCGAGTTGATTGGAACAATCGCCTCGCCCTCGAATCCTGGTGCTCGTTTCGCAAACATTAAAGCCGACGGGACAATCGAAATGGTAACGGTCGGGTCGGAGATACTCGATGGCAAGGCCACCGTTGTCGATATCCAAAGTCGAATCATCTATCTAAAAGAGGGCTCAGCACTCACCCACGTTATGCTTTGGTCTGATAGCTCCAATAAGAAGCCAAAGAATAAGCCGGGTGGACGGGCTTCGGGGTCACGCTCTACGGCGGGAAAATCCCTCAAGCGTCCTGACCCTTCGAAAAGTGTGGCTGCGTCCAGAAGTGCTGCGCCGGCGAAGAAAAAGTTTGATTACACCTCTGGGGTCAAAAAGAACGGCGAGTTTGATTACAGCATCGATAAGCAGATGCTGGATGAACAGCTGACCGATCTCACTCAATTGGGTATGCAAGCTCGGGTGATACCAAATTATCGCAAAGGCAAGTATGAAGGTTTCAAGTTGGTTGGTGTACGACCAGGAAGCCTTTACCGTGCGATCGGAATTCGATCTGGTGATATCGTGCGTTCGATCAACGGCGAAGCGATCAATAGTCCTAACAAGGCGATGGAGCTTTTCAATAAGCTCAAAAACTCGTCGAGCTTGAATTTAGAAATCGAGCGACGTGGGAAGATAGAACAGTTTAACTACGCTATCAGGTAGGCGGTACTGGATGCTTTACACTCGAAAAATGCTGGTTGCTCTGTGTGCCGTTCTGACGGCCTCGTTGGCAACCGCTCAACGGAAGACGGAACCGCCGAAGAAAGTGGAGCCGGCAACAAAGCGCGATCAAAATCCGCCTCCCGCACCGAGCCGAGCGAAAGATGCGGCTGAGCCGGAGCGTGCACTTGATGGCAAGGCGGGAGTCATACAGCGTAAAGGAGACAAAAAGTTAGGTCCTCGTTGGGATGCGAAGACGCTTGGGAAAACAAAAGACCTGAAAAAACCGGAAGACATGTCCATCAAGGTGGATAAAAATTTCGGAGACAAGTACCCGTGTAAAAAAGTGCCGCTCGACGCCATGGTGTCGATTGACTTTCAAAATATGAAGCTTGAGGACTTCACTAAGCTGATGGCCTGCATGACGGGAAAGCGCTTTCTGCTCTCTCAGGGGGTATCTGGTCAGATAACCATCATGAGCCCTGAGCCAGTCACCATGTATGAAGCGTATAAGGCCTTTCTATCGTCTCTAGAAGCCAACAATCTGACAGTGGTAGAGCGTGGCAAATTTTTGCGCGTAGTGCCGAAGAGCAAAGTGGCCACCAGTGGCGGTCCCATCTTAGGTGCAAAGCAGCGCGCTCCCAATACTGATCAAATGGTTACACAGCTGCTTCCGCTTCAGTACGTACTGGCGAAAGAAGTGGTCGACCTGCTGAAAAAATTTGCCACCGATGGTGCGGATATCTCGTTTTATGAGCCTACGAATACGCTCATTTTGACCGAGGTCGGTTCTAATATCCGTCGGCTGCGGCGTCTCATTCGAGACATCGACAAACCCACTGGAGCGGTTCGGATTTGGATCCGACCCGTCGAGTTTGCGGATGCTGCAGACATTGCAAAGGCAGTAGAAGCGGTGTTTGGCGGCAAGGGAGACTCGAAGAACCGTTCGAATAAGCGATCATCGGCACGACCCTCACGTAACTCGCGTGCGAACAAATCCAAGGGAAATAAGACGGCTCCTGCCTCTGGCGGAGGCCTCGGTGGCGCGGGTGGCGGAGAGCTGAGTGTGCAATCCGATGAGCGCACAAATCAGCTCATTATCATTACGGACCGTTCGACGTATCTACGAATCGATAAGTTCATTCGCCGGATTGACGTGCCCATTCCGGGAGAGGGACAGATTCACATTCATAACCTGGAGAATGCAGCTGCCAAGGATGTTGAAGCCACCCTCAAAGCATTGACGGGTTCGAGCAGCTCTCGGCGGGGTAACAGTCGACGAAACTCAAATCGAAACAGTAAGAAGAAGAGCAACACGAAAACCAAGTCGAATGCTCTTGCAGCCCAACTTGGGGACGACGTGAAAATTACCGCTCACGAGCAGACTAACTCGCTGGTGATTGAGGCGTCGTTACGGGATTACCTCACTTTGAAGCGCGTAATCCGTCAGCTCGATATTCGGCGTAAGCAGGTATACCTCGAGAGTGTGATCATGGAGATCACCTCAGACAAAGACCGGGAGTTCGGTCTCACTGGTTACGGCGGAGCCACATTTGATATCGGTGGGCAGTCGGTACCTCTCATTTTTGGAAACAGTCTCGGGCCGGATATTTCGAACTTGCAGAGCGTTATGCCGGGTGGGTTCGGATCGTTGCTGCTAGGACCACTGATCAACGCCAACTTGGGCACTGCGAGCGGAGGCGGAGCACCGTCGACCGTATCGATTCCCGCCTTCGGCTTCACGCTCAAGGCGCTTCAGTCGAATTCTGATGTGAACATCCTGCAGACCCCTCATATTTTGACGACCGACAATGAAGAAGCTGAGATTGAAGTCGGTCGAAAAGTGCCATTCAACGCTGGTATCGGTGGAGGCATTGGCGGGTTAGCTGGTCTCGCTGGTTTGGGGGGGCTTGGCGGCGCGGCTGGCTTGGGAGGCATTGGTGGCGCCGGAGGCTTGAGTAATCTGGGTTCGACTTTAGGCGCTTTTAGCGGTCTGGGCACCATCCAGTATGCTGACATCAAAATCAGTTTGAAGATAAAGCCCACAGTCAATGAATCCAACTTTGTCCGTCTAGAGATCGAGCAGCAAATCGATGACTTCGACGGAATAGACCAACGAACGGGTGCGCCGAATACATCGAACCGCCGCGTGAAAAACATCGTCGTCGTGCGTGACCAGCAACCTGTCGTCCTAGGCGGTTTGATGAATGACCGGGAAGTCGAAGGTGTGAGAAAGGTGCCAGTGGTCGGGGATATCCCCTTACTTGGCGCGCTGTTTCGCCAAACCACCACCAAGGTGGAACGGAAGAATCTGCTTATGATCATCATACCGCACATTATTGATGATCCGGCCGACCTGAAACGTATTCATGAGCAGCGTATGGACGAGATCCGACGCTTCGCCGAATTTTTGGCAACGCGAAAGAAGGAGTACATGGGGAAGATGAACTTCCAGAAGAAGCATGGGCTTTTGCATGAAATGCACTCCACCATCGAGAGGGCCAAGAAGGAGCGGTATCAGCTCGAACAGCAACTCTTTGATGAATCAGATGTCGATCCCGTGGGGCCAGCAGATACGCATGATTTGGACTACGACCCATACGAAGTCGAAAAGGCGAGAAAGGGCAAACTTAAGAAACGAGGCAAGTAGGGCGGCAGAATGACGGTATTAGAAGGACAGGCCACGGACATACTCCAGACCATGGTAGTTGACGACCCCGACCTCATCGGTCAGCGGTTGGTCGCGCGCCAATGGATTAGTCCAGAGCAGCTCGCCTATGCCTTACGTCTCCAACAAGACCGTGTAAGCCGTCTGGGCGAGATACTTATCGAACAAGGGCTCATCACTGGGGCGCAACTTACAGAGGCGCTTGCTGACCAAGTGGGGATGGCCTTCCTACCCGAGCTCGATCCGGAAACGATTGACCCGGCGTTGGTAGTGCCATTTTCCCTGACCTATGCGCGAGAGCATGAGTTTGTACCCTTACGACGAGAAGGGCATCGGATTGTAGTTGCTGTTGCCGACCCGCTGGAATTGGATGGCTTAGACGATTTGCATGCTCTGTTCAGAGTCGAAGTGGAGCCTGTCGCTGCTTCTCCCAAAGAGATCCATAAAGCGATTAACCGCGTTTTTGACCGGCGAGCTGGCGCGGAACAGGTAGTGGGCGAAGTCGCAGAAGACGAAGAGCTCGGTATTGCCGATGAAATTGACCAAATTGAGCGCGACATTATGGATGTGGCGGATGACGAAGCCCCCATCATCCGACTCGTCAATTCCGTTCTAAATCAAGCCGTCAAAGAGAAGGTTTCGGATATTCACATTGAGCCCTACGAAAAAGATGTAGTGATTCGGTTTCGCAAGGACGGAGTATTGAGCGAAGTTGTGCGGGCTCCAAAGCGCCTTCAGGCGTCAATCGCCAGTCGCATCAAAATCATGGGTGACTTGAATATTGCAGAGAAGCGGCTACCTCAAGATGGGCGCATCCGTATCAAGATCGCCGGGCGTGACGTCGACCTACGTTTGTCGACTGTACCCACCGGTCATGGCGAACGTCTTGTTCTACGTTTGCTGGATACCAGCGCCGTACTCTTGGACCTTGCAAAGCTCGGTTTTGATCGACAGAACTTGGAGCTGTTTGAACGCCTGATAAAACGGCCATACGGGATCGTACTCGTCACCGGACCGACAGGCTCTGGTAAAACCACTACGCTGTATGCAGCACTGACTCAGATAAACAATCCAGAGATAAACATTCTGACGATTGAAAATCCGGTCGAATACCAGCTTGATGGAATCGGCCAGATGCAGGTGAATCCAAAGATAGATTTCACCTTCTCGCGCGGTCTGCGAGCGATTCTACGTCAGGACCCAGACGTGGTTCTCATTGGTGAGATTCGCGACTTAGAGACTGCAGAAATTGCGGTACAGGCGTCGCTTACTGGACACCTTGTCTTCGCCACAATTCATACGAATGATGCGGCCAGTACCTTCACGCGGCTCACCGATATGGGAATCGAACCGTTTCTGACTAGCTCGTCGGTGGCAGCCTGTCTGGCACAACGGTTGGTGAGAACACTACACCAAGATTGCCGCCAGCCCTACTCACCTCGTCCCCACGAATTGTCTCAACTCGGTCTGTCGTCCGACATGATGGACGACATGACTTTTTACCGCCCTGGGGGATGTGAGATTTGCGGTAACGGATACAAAGGCCGGGCGGGTTTGTACGAGCTGCTGGTTGTGGACGACGAAATTAAATCTCTAATCGTACAGCGTGCGGAATCTAGCCGCATAAAACGCGTGGCAATACAGGCGGGAATGCGGACGTTACGAGATGACGGCGCCATGAAAGTCCTAAGCGGACAAACTTCTGTCGATGAAGTCATGCGGGTGACAGCCGAGGAGATGGGCTAGCCGCAAGGCTGGTCTTGGAGCAACGCGATGCCGGTCTATGCCTACAAAGGGCTAAACGCCAAGGGGAAGCAGATATCGGGGATCCATGATACGGAGAGCCCACGAAGCCTGCGTGCTGAGTTGCGTCAACAGAGTGTGTACCTGACGGAATACGTCGAGAAAGATTCGTCAGGACAAAAAAAGGACGCGGTCGTTGCGACCGGTAAAAAAGAAGCGGGGTCACGCGAAGTCACCATTTCTTTTCTGCAGCGCATTCCGCTTTCCACTGTATCTGCAATGACCCGTCAGCTGTCGACATTGCTACGTGCTGGCGTTCCCGTCGTTGATTCGTTGACTGCAATCGTTGAGCAGACTGAGGATCAGCGGCTAGCCCAGGTTATGGCGCAAATCAGACGTGCTGTGAATGAGGGGTCGGAGCTCCATAAGGCCCTGCGTGAGCATCCGAAAGTCTTTCCGAATTTGTACTGCAACATGGTCGCGGCTGGCGAAAGCTCCGGTACGTTGGAGCTCGTCTTCCAGCGCCTTTCCAACTTCATCGAGAGTCAAGTCAAACTTCGGAGTCAGGTCCGCTCAGCGCTCACGTATCCCGCGATCATGATTACGTTTGCATTTCTGATCGTGGCGCTCCTTATGACCTTTGTCGTGCCGCAACTGATTGAGATCATCAAAGAGCAGGGGGGGGAGCTTCCCCTCATGACTCAAATTCTCCAATTCATCTCCAATATGTTCGTTGACTACTTCTGGCTCTTTGGGCTCCTTATTGGCGTCTTCATCTGGCGATTTCGTATTTGGAAAGCCACTGAATCGGGTGAGCTGAAGTGGGACCGGTTCACACTGAAAACTCCCTTATTTGGCGACCTGATTCGCAAGATCGTCATGGCCCGGTTCGCACGCACTCTGGGCACCCTAATGGGCTCCGGAGTACCACTGCTGACTGCCCTCGATATCTGTAAGCACGTGGTCGATAACGCAGTGTTTCGTGGTGCGCTTGAAGATGCTCGAGTACAGATCCGTGACGGTGATTCGATTGCTGGACCCTTGAAGCGATCTGGTGAGTTTCCTCCCATGGTGACTCAGATGATCGCTATTGGGGAGAAGACAGGCGAAGTCGAGGAAATGCTGGACAACGTGGCCGACGCCTATGAGACCCAGGTTGAGAATAAGGTAGGCCAGCTCACGACGTTGCTTGAGCCGGCCATGATCGTTGTACTAGGCGCTATCGTAGCTGCGATCGTATTTGCGGTATTGATGCCGATGCTGAACATGAACGAAGCATTACGCGGAGGTGTGTGACCTCACACCCACGCTCAACACACCATTTTGAATAGGCTGTCGGAACACGATGCAGCCGGGAGGACCAGATGACAGCAGCGACCTTGAGAATGCATAAAGGCATGACACTGATAGAGATCCTCGTCGTAATAGCCATCATCGGCATCGTTGCAACGGTAGTTGCTGTCGGCGTCGTGGGTTACTTAGAGGATGCAAAGATCGAGACGACTAAGACGCTCGTAAATAACGTGGCGAAGGGGGTTTCAAGCTTCACGATCACGCACAAAAAACTTCCTGAGTCCCTCGAGGATCTTCTGGAGAAGAAGTACATCAAGAAGAATCAGTTGAAGGATCCTTGGGATCAAGACCTCGATTATAATAAGGGTAATACAAA
>PKDL01000277.1 GCA_002863065.1 Pseudomonadota bacterium | reverse complement strand
CACCGGACTTAGAGGCGGCTCGGGACTCTACATCGACCGGGTGGGAATTATCTGCTCGCCGCTGGAGTCCAAGTCTAAAAACAAGTGAGCATGAAGCTCAAAGATATCATCGGAAGTACTGCCGATGGGTACCGACTCGACAAGCTTGTCGACAGCACGACACAAGAATGGCGATTCGAAGCAGAAGCTTTGCGCAGTGGCGTACTTGTCCATGTACGGCTGCCACGTACCAACATCGCCAGTCACAGCCCTGCACTCGCGGTTCGGTATCAAAATGAACTGGACGCCTCAAGCATGCTGCCCGCAGCTGGTCCAGCGGTAGCAAACCGGGAGATAGTCGAGATTCACGGCCAACCAGCGCTGGTGTCCGACCGTCCTAGCGGACAGAGCTTGGCAGATATATTCTCCAAAAATACGAGTAGCGTTCCGTTGGCGACCGTACTCGAGTGGTTCCGAAGTCTTGTTTTATCAATCGAAGCCGCCCATCGTGACAACATCGCTCACGGCCATCTAGGTGCCAGCGATATATTTCAGGATGATGATGGCCAGATTGAACTTCGTGGCTTAGCGCTATTTCACGATGCAGAAGATATAGAACAAGCGAAACGGGCTGATGTTTTTAGTCTAGCCCAGATACTATATCAGGCCACAACAGGCCAAAGACCGGAAGCTGGCTTCCCATATATCGGCCAACCCACTCCAGCAGAACAAATCGTGGATGGTTACCCGGAGTCCCTATCAAGATTCCTCAGTCTCAGGCTAGCTGCTGATGCTGACGACCCAGTACGGGATGCGGGCATTTTTCGTCGTTCACTTGACGCAATCGCGCAATTTGCGGAAGTCCAATTGCAAATTGAGCGCTCAAGACCAGCACGTCGGCCCGAGGTAGTCTTTGAACATGGTCGGAAAGAATGGGGCAGGTTTTTAGGCCCACTCGCGATAGTTGCTGTCGCTGCTCTTGCCGGCGCTGGTGCAGCATCGCTGTATCACCAAGGTCAAACACAACAACTGCCTACAGAAACATCGACAGTAGCCTCTGCCGCACCAACAAGCATGCCAATGCCAAACCCCACCACGATAGATCACACAAATGCTAGCCGTTTGGAGGTTTGGCATTGCCTACACCATGAATTCTCAAAGGGTGGAGACGGAAGGCTTACCATGCGAGAAATCATGCGCTGTATGCGTGCCGACCCAGACCTTACAGTGGACGAGGTGCAAGTCGAAGCCATGCGCATTCTAAGTGCGCTCCAAACGGAACCAAATGCTGACGATTCTAAAGAGAGTCAAAACGAAAGCTATCGCCGCTTATTTGCCCTTGGAGTAGATGAAGTGGATCTGTATCTATCGTACCGAATGGCCCGCCAATTACCGCTGGATAAGGTCGGGCGTTGGGTCCAGGAATCGGCTGGGCAAGAAGCGGTTGGTGTACTTCGCACCTTAGCTAATCGGCCAAATCCAGTAGGTCAATGGGCAGCAACTACTCTTCAACGCGTCCACAAAACTGAGCGAACCAAATAAAACTGACGACCTGTAAAGAAAAGTGAGGCAATCGCCATGAGTAGTCGACTCAAAAAAATACACGCCTTGGCACCGCTATTTCTTCTAGTAGTAAGCACCACTGCGACGACCGCCAAAGCAAACGACGATACTGCGCGCATTGGCCTACAGCTACGCACAAAAGTGCAAGTTGGCGGGGACCCTCCAGCACTGATCCTCAACCCCCAAGTCCCTATAAAATCTTTAATCGTCTCTTTGACTGCGACCAGTTCAAAACGCAAAACACGATTACGCTGCGGTCGTGTCGACCGAGGTAGCCAAAAAATACTTTCATGGCGACAGCCCGTCGGTACTACCGCATGGACTGCTGACGGTAATGTCCTGTACGCGAATGGCGAACGCTCGAGTTTTACACTCACCTTCGATTCCACCGTGTACCCGCAAGTGGCAGCAACCATAAACAAATCAGACGTCGACTTAGAGAACTATGAGGTGTCAGTACAACTAAACCAGCCCATATCTAAGGTTGAGATCATCGTAACTGGAGACGATGGACTACGAATGTCAGAGACAACGGAAGACTATGATGAAGAAGACCTCTTCCGCACCAACATCGGATGGGAACCAAAAGCTGGCGTAGGTGTGCTGACGATAGATGTAAAAATTTGGAGCATATTTGGCTTTTGGGTCTCGACTCGGATCACTCCGGTAGAAATTAATATCCCGCATGAGGACGTGGAATTCGAATCCGGTAAGTGGGATGTGCGGACAAACGAAGCGCCAAAGATCGACGCAACAATTGGACTACTTAGAGAAAAACTCAAGCGCTACGGCGGCCTCGTAAAATTACAACTCTATGTCGTTGGCTACACGGATACTGTTGGTTCCAAAGCGTCTAATCGAGACTTATCGGAAAAGAGGGCGCGAAGTATTGCGACTTACTTCAGACGAAGCGGGCTGAAATTACCTATTTACTATCAAGGGTTCGGCGAAGATGTCCTCGCGATAAAAACGCCTGACGAGACAGCTGAGAGTAAAAATAGGCGCGCCCTCTATGTTCTCGCTGGAAGCGCGCCAGAACCACAACCCTCCATCCCGAAAGCGTATTGGAAAGCTCTCTGAGGATGTAATTACAACCGTCACGATAAGTTGTCTTCTATACCCTGCCCGCTTGCCGCATAATCACGCCATGCACGTTGTTCTTGTCGCACCGCAAATTCCGCAAAATACTGGCAGTATCGGCCGACTCTGTGCCGGACACGACATACCCCTTCACCTCGTGCGGCCCTTAGGCTTTGAATTGTCTGACCGCTACCTAAAACGAGCTGGATTAGACTACTGGCCACATATCCGGCTCACGATACATGACTCATTGAGTGATGTATTCGCCATGTTTCCTGATGCCACGGCCTGGTATCTGTCTGCCCGCGCCGAAAAAACCTATTGGGATGCTGAATTCAACCAAGGAGATTTGCTTATTTTTGGCTGCGAAGCACACGGCCTTCCACTGGAAGTTAAAGCGTCCGCTGGAGACCACCTCATCGGTATTCCACATAACGAAAATATCCGGAGTCTCAACCTGGCTCAAGCAGCCTCCGTAGTACTGTATGAAGCGCTAAGACAACAACGGACCGTTCGACCGGCACCGGGTTCGTAGAAATGAAGTTGAGTGATATCGATGAAGCAACCGTAAATGCGGCCATCGAGGACTTTTACCGGCAAGTGAGTAGTTTCATGGACAGCGTTGCGTCCGTAATGGCAAATCGCCGCTATAGCCTGCCGCGCATTGGGCGCCGACGCGGATATCAAGAGTTGCCTTACTTTTATGCAGTAGACCTCGCTGAACTCTTTGACTATGCCCGTGGGACGATTCATATGGGGCCAATCGCTGTGGAACAGCGCTGTGAAGCTGTCTTGGCGATCTTATTCTCATCGGTGTCAGGCCTACGCTCCTCGCCGAACTGGCTGGAGTTCGGTGAAACCCCCCTAGGTCTTTGTATTCTCGCATGTGGAGCCCGCTTGAGATTACGCCAAAACAAACCGCTTACTGCGAATCACGTCATGGTCTTGGCCGGGTGGAGCGAAAAGCACGTAGTGCGATCCGGCCTTTTACCGTTCGACACACAGGATGATGAGCCGGTATTTCATGCTGATGACGTCATCCAAGCATTTCGGACACTGGGAATTGCCATATGAGGGTCATCCTCGCCAACATACTCATCGGATTCATTGTCTATTCCTTTCCTGTGCCGGCGTCTGCTGTGTGGCACAACACCCGCGAGGTTGTACTGGGCACAGCAAATACACTGGAACAGGGGGAGCTCATCATCGGCCTTCTGATGCCCGCAGTGTATGGCATAACAGATGACCTTATGTTGACCATACACCCGATTAGCTGGGCGCTTCTATCGCCTAATGCGTCGCTTCGCTATCGAGTAGTGGATGAGGAATCCGTTCGCCTATCGATAAGCGTCGGCGGTGCTGGTACGGTATTAGATGCAGGTGACACCTCCGTACCCGCCGACCCACGACGGCCACGCGGGCATGTATCTGGTGGAGTATTGGCGACCTTCGATGCTGGCGCCGGCGTGCTCCTCACTGCCATGACTGGATATCAACACGATTTCGCGCCATCGGACGATGATTTTACCTGGTCCGTTGGGATGAATTGGGTCATTACCGAATCATCAATGCTGGTGTTGCAGGGTGGCTTTCACTGGAGCTTTAGCAGAAGTCGAATCGATGCTGAGCAGATTTCTCTAAGCTACGTACACGCATTCGACGTTCTGCGAGTCGCTGTTGGCATCGTGTACGGGAACTTTCCAGTCGCGCTTATTGAACGCAGAACGAATACTGCGGTCGACTCTGCTATTGATGTAGCAGGGAGCAACGCGAGTAATGAAGCTGTCGTGCTCCTGCAAGATATTCCTGTGTGGCCAGTATTGGACATCTTTTGGCGATTTTAGGCCGCTAAAAACACTCGACACTCGCACTTTTTTTTGATTAGAAATCGACGGTATTTTTTACCGAGAAACAATTGCCATATATGGTAATGGCATATCTACCTTTGGAGGTGCCAGTGTTCGGTAATGCTCAGAGCAAAACTAGTCTATCTTCACGTAGGTCACGCAACCAAGTGCGATTCAGCACTTCACATCGACGTATGAATGACTTGGCTGGCCAAACATCCAAGACTAAAAAGCAACGCGGAAAAAAGAAGTCTCAAAAATAGCGCCGAGCTAGTCCCCTTGGAACTCAGGGGGACGCTTCTCGCGAAATGCCTGTACCCCCTCCACAGCATCCTTCGACAAAAAAGTAAGCGCTTGCGCCAACGACTCAATGTCCGCGGCGCCGTGTGGATTGTGTTGAACCGCCCGATAAATCGCTCGTCTGGACCACTGTACTACCGCGGGTGAACCGGCCGCTAGCGCTTCTGCGAACATCTGTCCAGCGCTCTCCAGTCTATCTCTCGCAACACAACGATTCGCTAAACCCCAGTCCAATGCTTCTTCCCCGAGGACTTCTCGACCAATTAGCAGCATATCTAGCGCACGGGGCAGGCCGACCAACGCAGGTAAATAATACGTCAAGGCCATACCTGGATGGATACCAAGACGTACAAATGGCGCTGCAAACCGGGTACAAGGAGCTACAATTCGAAAATCACACGCGCAGGCTAGGCCGAGTCCACCACCAACGGCAGCGCCTTGAACTACCGCTACACTAGGTATGTTCAACTCCGTCAATGATAAAAACGGTACGTACAATCCACGCAAACGCTCCGCATCCCCTGGAGGCCCTCCCAAACCAGCATCAGCGCCGTGCGTATCCTTCGTCAACTCTGCACCTGCACAAAAATGGCGACCAACACTAGCAACCACAAGTACTCGGATATTAGACCAAGACTTAAGCTCTTCAATACGCCGAGCGAACGCCGACATTAGTTCTGGCGTCATCGTATTTCTTGGCGGCTGATTCAAACGCATCCATGCGATATCACCCTGCCGTGTTAACGTAACTTCAGACATACACAGCGACCCCTAAACGGTGTGATTATTCGACCCTGCGGATTCAATCCGCGGTAATGTAACGATGAAAGTTGTACCCGTCCCCAGGACACTTTCGCACTCGATAGCACCGCCATGTTCTTGGATGATCTGTTGCACCATAGATAGACCGAGCCCAGTCCCTGAAGCTTTCGTAGTAAAGAACGGGTCAAATACCCGTTCTACGACCTCAGAAGTCATCCCCTCGCCTGTGTCTTGAATCGTCAAAGTTATAGCCCCAGCGTCAAAGGTTGTTGTAATGACCACTGTTCCATTGGAGTCCACCGCCTCAATTGCATTACGCAGAAGATTCAAGATGGACTGCCTTATCTGCCCGATATCAAGCAACACGAGCGGCAGTTGTACATCTAATGAAGTATCAATCTTCACATTATTTCTTTGAAATTCCTGCGACATAAAATCGAGTAAATCGCGAACTATCTGATTGATGTTTTCTGTGTTGGTTTTAGGCTTCGGAAGCCGAGCAAATTTCAGATACTGCTCGGTCACTTCAGTTAGGCGGTCAACCTCACCACGTATCGCAGAAACAAGGCCTTGGGATTCCGATAACCGCTCTGGGCCTACCAGCTTTTGCAAATCGTTGAGTTCATCGCCCAAAAGCTCACTATTCAGACCCATACTAGACAATGGATTACGTATCTCATGAGTGATTTGTGACGACATTTTACCAATCGTTGCTAGCCTCTCCGATCGCAATAACTCTTCGCGCTGAATTGCCAAAAGGCGGTCCCGCTCAGAAAGACTCACTCCCATGCGATTGAATTCGTCAGCTAATTGACCTATCTCGTCATTCGACTCGATAGGCACCGCAACAAACCGACCACGCGCCACTTGCCGTACGCCTTCTTGAAGTCGACTCAGCGGCCGGAGCGTGAACGCTATCCAGACCATAACCAACAAGGCAATAAAGAGTGCCGTTCCTGTTGCCACGCTTAAGACAAGTACTGACTCAGACTCCATTGCTCTAGACGTATCATCCACTTCTCGGATTAGGCGGCGAAACTCTCGCCGGACGAAGCCGACATCGCTACGAATACGTAAAATGATGCTGGCAAGCTCCGCCTTCAGCAAAAAAGCTTCTCGAGGACGTTCCGCGTTCAGATATCCAACAAACGTTTTCGCTAACGCATCGTATACCGCTTCGTTTGTCCGGGATGTATCCACTGTACGCAATGCCAACTGCAATGCGTTGGATCTTCGACCGGTAAGTGATTGCCACACATCGCTAGACTTGCGACTCGCCCTCAGTTTTTCACCCAGCTTACCCAAATAACGTGTCTCCGCTGGTGGCAAGTCGTATTGCACGGCCAGCGCATTAATGCGCTCTTCGAGGGTACGCACCCCGCGAAATGGTTTAAATCGTGGGAAATAGCTACGTAGACGAGCCAGGTCAGGAGATGTTAATTCTTGCTCATAGACTTTTAGGTCGCGGTACAACGCGGACAACTCGTCGGTTACCGGCAAGACGCCCTCACGAACAAGCTTTACGTTCATTCGCAATGCATTCATACGCAGCGTCCCTACATAGCCAACTGCGCCGAATGCAACGATAACCATTGCGAGAGCAATAAATATCTTTGTGGATAGCGACCAACGAACACGAACTAATGGCTGGTCGTAGTTAAGCTCACGCGGTGGCCGATGCATCACACTATCAACCTACCGCGTTCAGATACCGGAGGGGTAAAAAAGCTTACTTTTGTTCCTGAGGCTTTGCGACTGGGGCCGTAGCGGGCTTCGCGGCCGGGGCCGTAGCGGGCTTCGCGGCCGGGGCCGTAGCGGGTTTCGCCACCTTTTTCAGCACTGGCTGAGGAACGCTGCCTGCGGCCCCGCGTGGCTTCACCATTCCGTGGTGAGGATCGTTAGGTGCCGTTCGCGCTGGGGCCTTCGGGATGTCTATTTTTCGCTCAATTTTCGCTTGAGCCTTGAGTGCATTCAGCAGTGTACGCCGCTCTTGAAAGAACTTCTTATTGCGGAGGCTATCTTGAATCGTAGATTTAACCTCATCTAAGTTTTTCTTCCTGGCCTCTCGCTTTTCTTCCACCTTAATCAGGTGGAATCCGAATCGTGTGCGAACTGGCTCCGATACCTTACCGACCTCCAATTTGAATGCAGCTTCTTCAAAGGGCTTTACCATCTGACCTTTTCCGAAAAACCCAAGGTCACCGCCTTTTGGTGCAGATGGTCCCTCGCTATATTTTTTTGCGACCTCGTCAAAAGCGATACCCTTAGCTAATTCAGCCTGTGCTTCTTTTAGCTTGGACGTCGCTTTTTGAACCTCGGCTTCGGCAGCCTTTTCACCAACTTTTACCAGAATATGACGAGCTCGAACCCCAGCCCGTTCTTGATAAAAACGCTCGTTCTTCTGATAGAACTCGGCGACTTCGGAATCTGTTACAGACAACTTGCCGGTCTTTTCTAGAAGCTTTTCCAGTTCTTTTTTCTCAGTGATGCGAGCCTTGATGCTATCAACAGTCACCTTTCCATGCTTGAGGTAGTTCTGAAACTGCTCTTCGGTTCTGAACCGTTTTTTGTAATCACCGAACTCAGTATCAATCTCTGCAGTAGGCACAGCAACGCCTTCTTTTTTTACAGCTTGTCGAATAAGTTCCTTCTCAACGAGCCGTTTTAGGATGTTGTCTTTAATTCGGTTGAGCCGTTCTGGAGGTATTTTGGCGGAGCGCTTCATGATCTTGTCGACTTCTGCGTAGTACAAAGCGCTGTCAATACCTTGATCATTGACTAGAGCTACCGGACCTGTGATCCGCTTTTCAGCTTTAGCTTCAACCTCGTCATTAGCGGCTTCTGCACTTTCCGCTTGCTGAATTTTCAAATCAGCGACTGCGGGTGGTTTTTGGTCCGCCTTGATTGCTTCATCTTTCTCGGTAGCTTCTGGTGCTTTGTCAGCAGCCGGTGAAGATGTCGCTTCAGCAGCCGGCGCTGCTGCCGCAGCTGACTTGGCTTCATCAGAACCTGGCTCTGTCTTTTTTGAGTCTGTTTTGCCGCAAGCGCCCAAAATAAGTCCTAGGGCTGTCACGAAAATGAGTTGTCGTTTCATCTATTTCCTCCGGGACCTCTATTGATAACTTGAGGTGCCGTATCACTCGTCAACGCTTCAAGATTGGTCAAAAACGCCAAGGTGACACGCGATTTCATGCCGTCTATGACCTCGAGGACCGCTCGTTCGCGGAGCATCTTACAAACGATCACCATGCTGTCAATCAGGTCTGTTGTTCGACAAGAGACTCGGCAAACTTCTTTTGCTCGCATTTTAGCCATAGCGAGGGCTAACCAAGATCTCAAAACAAGCCACGCGACACCGATTCGTACATCCCTGCAGTGTCGTATCACTTCGCGATTTGCAATACCGCTGACGAATAAATCAGTCAAAATGCTACGAGCGGCATCAGGGTCATCCCATCGAATATCGAATACGTCTTCGTTCGCAAAATCTAAAGCCCGACCTAGAGTATTAAAGCGTTGAGCTAAATGGGGCAGTCTCCGAGTTTTAGCCACACTTTGCGCATGAAAGCAGAAGGTTGTGAGTTCATCCGTTATCGTTTGAATGTTGATGTATGGCGAAACACCAGCAAGACTCGGCAGATCTTGGTTCTCAACGTACCAAGGTACTGAGGCGTCCATTCCAGCTCGTTTATACAATGTTTGAATAGCCTTTCGTGTGGTTTGAACTAAGACATTGAATGGCTGAGAGGTTGGCGTTCCTTTCGTGCACGCTCGACGAAGCGATTGGATAAGTTCGGACTCAAAGCGGACATAGTCGTGATGCCCCCATAATAATCCTGTAGCGGCACGTAATGGAGTTGGTAACTGATGTATCGGAGCCCCACTTTGTAGGAGCTCACGAAGCATCGTTGACTGAGAAGACGTTTCGGGAGCGGCAGCTTTTGCTCGGTCGTACGCTCGACACTCCATCTGTAGGCTTACTCGTATCCCAACGTCGGTATGAGTGAAAACATAAGGAAACTGCCGACACGGGGTTGGTTTACGTGTACCGCCAAGGGCAGCATGTACTTCACAAGCGCCACTCGATGACAAAAATACGCATTTGTCATCAACGGTTTCTAACAAGAGTAGGGGTTTCCCATCCGGACCATTGGTAGATACTTTTCGAAATGGGTCCATACCTGTCGCTAAGGCGGGAATATGGGACCAATTAGCCGAGCGAATGTCATCAGCCACTGAATGCCGAACCGGGCCCACATCTGTAGCACTGCAACAACTACCACACGCTTGGCATGCATGTTTCAAACCAGGTGTGTACGTGAGACCAACATCGTTCAGACTGACTTCCTGCAGCGAGCGAAGTATGTCACGTGATGCCATCTCATTGTATGTTGCGTGCGGGGTTTTCAAGAGGGCGCGCTGCAAGAGAAAGGTCACCGCCACTTCAATCTCTGCGGCTTCCGTACCAGTAATGTGTGCAAGTTCTAACACTGTTTTCGGCCGGTCGAGTATGTTCCAGATCGCCTTGATCATGGGGTTTATCGCGTATGTCATGCACATGACTGGGTCGGTCAGTACTGAAGTGGTACCCGATCGTCCTTGTTTTATATCTGACCGGCGTGCGGGAACTTCCACTATGTCCATTACCGCTTTATCTCACGCTCTCGCGGATTGATTACAAGGTCGTCGCGATGTACTGCTGGTGCTCCCCGCCTACCCATATCGTTTCTCATAGCACTACTTGACTGAGCAGCTAATCCACTAGCCACGACCCGTCCGTCCGGCGCAATGATTTGTATAGATTGTGCGGCAACAAAATCACCTTCTATTGAGGTGATACCTACTGGTAGCAAAGATGCTCCCTCTGATAACAACGCATCTACGGCGCCCGCGTCAATGTGGACGCGTCCATGACAGCGCAAGGTATATGCAATCCAGTGTTGCCGAGCACTCAGCACTTTTGAATTAGTTGGTGGGAGCTTGGTGCCTACTGATTGGCCATGTATAGCCCTAGCGATGACGTTTTGCTTTCTTCCATCTGCGATAACAACTTCTATCCCACCAGCGACAGCTGCGAATGCAGATTCAAGTTTCGACAACATGCCCCCTCGCCCAGTGCGAGATTGGCTAGGACGCACCCAACGCTGAATATCATCTACACTCTCAATTTGGGGTATGACATTGCCGTCGCCATCTAACACTCCAGATACTGAGCTCAGTATTAGAAGTTGTGTGCTTGTGGTTAGTTTCGCCACTTGACTAGCAAGACGGTCATTATCACCTAATGTGATTTCATTATTTGTGATGGAGTCATTTTCATTAATGATTGGAATGACATCCCAGGACAGTAGTTTGTTTAGAGTCTCTCGTACTTTTAATAATCGCTGTCTGTTAGCAAAATCGCTGTATGTGAGTAGAACTTGCGCAATATCCAAGCCATGTTTAGCAAAGGCACTCCTCCATAAAGCAAGCAAAAGGCCTTGGCCAATAGCAGCCAATGCTTTCAAGTCGGATGGTGATTCGGGACGAAGCCGCATACGCCGCGCCTCCATGCCGAGTGCAGTTGCTCCCGATGACACCATGATAATTTCGTTTCCAGCTTTCCGAGCCTGAGCTATATCGCCGGCTATGCGATAGAGCGTGTTACGGTCAATTTCGAGTGAATTATCAGCTTGAGTGACTGTCAGTACGCCCGAGCCGATCTTTACCACGGTACGGTGGTGCATCCGTTCACGCATGAACTCTTTCAATCGATGCTCCCAACGCCCGCAACTTTTCATCTAGCCGCTCATAGCCTCTATCTATTTGACGAATGTTACCAATGGTTGTTTGCCCCTTGGCGGCTAGAGCTGCGATGACGAGCGCCATCCCAGCACGCACATCTGGACTCTCAACTCTGGAACCATAAAGCGCACTCGGTCCAACGACAACGACTCGATGTGGGTCGCAAAGAATGATCTTAGCTCCCATTCCTATGAGGTGATCTACGAAGAACATGCGCCCTTCATACATCTTTTCAAAAAACAATACCGTCCCTGCGCTCTGTGTCGCAGTTACTATCGCAATCGACATCAAATCGGTGGGAAACGCGGGCCATGGGGCATCATCAATGCGGGGTATAGAACCATGTAGATCCTGTCGTATAATCAACTCTTGGTTCGGACTAATACGTAAATCGTCTACCCCAACATCTTCCGCATGAACGCCTAGCTTCTCAAACACCATCCGGACCATTCTCAAATCATCGCGACCAGCACCTCGTATTGTTATGTCCGAGTTTGTACAGGCTGCTAATCCCATCATACTGCCAACCTCGAGATAATCTGGTCCAATGGTGTAATCACATCCATGCAATGAGTCTGTTCCTTCAATGATTAAAGTATTCGACCCGACCCCATTGATATGCGCCCCCATTGAAATGAGCATTCGGCAAAGTCCTTGAACATGTGGCTCTGACGCTACGTTCCGAAGAATTGTCGTACCTTTTGCAAGCACTGCAGCCATGACTACATTTTCCGTCGCTGTAACCGATGCCTCATCAAATAAGATGTCTGCTCCAGTAAGCCCATTTGGTGCGTGTAACTCATAGCTTTCGTCGACTGAAAAGGTCGCACCTAATGACTGAAAACCACTGAAGTGTGTATCTACTCGACGTCGACCGATTACATCTCCGCCTGGTGGTGGAAGCAGAAGGTTTTGCATTCGAGCTAGGAGAGGGCCGGCGAGTAGAATAGACGCTCGGATTTGTG
This sequence comes from Pseudomonadota bacterium, assembly GCA_002863065.1. Classification (GTDB taxonomy): domain Bacteria; phylum Myxococcota_A; class UBA9042. The sequence goes on along the minus strand of PKDL01000277.1, from coordinate 3,260 downwards.
AACATAGCTTGGAGTCGGGACTGGATGAGTACAAGTTTGAAGCATCAATTCGTACTTCATTGGGCGAATCAAGCTCTTCTACAGTTGCCCCAAGAGAACATAAAATGTCCAGAAGCACATTCACATCACGAATACGCGGTAGATTTCTCAGCGTCACCGGGGCACCGACTAATAATGTAGCGCAGACACATGGCAATGCTTCGTTCTTGTTACCACCAGGCGTAATGTATCCATGGAGCGCTTTTCCGCCTTCAATAATAAATTGATCCACCTGTCCCCCTCTTTTAGCTCCGCACTCTCAATCTGTTGATGGGCTGCCGCGCTGAATTTGTCCTGATTCAACCATACGCTGTAAGAACGTCGCCATAAACTCACGTATACGCGGCATTTCTACGTGCATTCTCGCTACATCAAGACGCTTTCCACGGATGCTTAGATGGTGTTCTACGGCTTGTGTTCCAATGCTATGATTTGTTAATCCGCTGGCATCAAAATCTACATCTGCCCAAGTAATAGACCAGGCTGTCCGCCCATTGCGCCAAATGAGCTGTGTTGAAGTAGTGATAATACCACTAACCCGGGCATAGTGCCGCCAGTACATGATGTTGTAGATGGCAAACACAAACACCACAGCAACGACTGCACCTACGCTACCCAACACAAAGGACAATCCTTTCCCCCAAACTGTCAGTCCGTATGCAGCCCAGAACAAGCCAAAGAGAAAAGAATACAATCGAATAACCCCACGGTTTATTCTGTAGCGAAATCGATTGCTACGGTCTGCCTCCAGCCAGGCAGTCTCAAATTCATCTGTGGTAATAGCCTCAATGCTCACTGGTGTCTCCGTCGCGAATTCTAAAGCACGTGGATTTACTATCAAAGTCCAACCACGAACGATCTGTAGTGGTGATAAACACCTGACCACCAAAGGCTTCGCTGTTTAGAAAAGTAGTTAGCTGAGCATTTCTCCGGGCATCCAACTCGCTAGATACGTCATCCAGTAGCAGTACTGGAGCGTACCCCAGCTCTTGCTTCAATAGCCGAATTTCAGCGATCTTTAGCGCCAGTACCAACGCTCTATGCTGCCCTTGTGAGGCATATAATTTAGCTGATCGATCGTTTAGCAATAAACATATATCATCGATATGTGGTCCAGCTGTTGTTGACTTACGGGCACGATCTTGGCGACGGTTTTTTCGATATATATCTACCCATTGGTCGTGTGTATCGGCTAAGCGCGATGGTTCATACATCACGGTTGTTCGAAGATCACCGCCTGTAATGAGTTGCATGGTCTCTTCTAAAATGGGGTGAAAAATACCGATATATTTTTGGCGCCACTGACTCAGTCTCAATGCTGCGCGCGCCAGTTGCTCGTCAAACACTTCGAGTAGTGCATCTGACCCGTCGGTACGCAAAAGCGCATTGCGTTGCTTTAATGCAGACTCATAGCGCTTCACTGCGTCTAGTGAACCGGGCCAGCGATTAAAAATTGCTCGGTCTAAAAATCGTCGCCTACCGGACGGACTACCCTTAGTAAGAGACAGATCTTCTGGTGCGAATAATACGGCTGTAAGTTGCCCTAAAGCTGATGCTGCCGAACGGACTAACTTACCATCTATCCATACTCGTCTGCCCTTAGGGCTTATCGAAATTCGTATCGTTCGTGTGGTGTCTTGATGTTCTACGACGGCCCGAACTTCACCGCTCTGAGTCCCGAATCGCACCAAATCCTTATTTTTGCCAGGACGAAAAGTTTTGAGTGAGCTTAGAAGAAATATGCCTTCAAGTACGTTGGTTTTACCTGCGCCGTTACGGCCTTCAATAATGTTGAATTGTGGATTAGGAGCCAGTCGAAGCCTTCGTAAATTACGAAAATCGACCGCACTGAACTCAGTCAGCTTCACTATTTCCTACCTCTTAGGGCGCAATATCAAATACGCATTGGCATAATAACAAAGAGGCTTCCTTCGTCATCGCTGGACGTAAGCAGTCCTGGAGAAAACTGATCATTGATTGAAAATATTGTAGTAGACCCCGACAAGACACTCAGAACATCCAAGAGATATTTAAAGTTAAATCCTACGACTAGTTCTTCTCCATCATAATCAACGTCTATGTAGTCGCGTCCTTCCCCAGCGTCAGGATTTTGCGACGTGAGCTGCATACGGCCGGCTCCAATTTCTACGCGAATAATATTGGTTTTCGCAGATGTAACTGTCGCTATTCGGCGTATTGCCTGTTGCAGTTCAGCCCGGTCCATAGACACAGATAGCCTATTCGAGTTGGGTATTACTTTTGTGTAATCGGGGAATGTCTCATCGAGTTCACGAACTTGGAGTACTACTTCATCATTAGCAAAGTATACATTGCCTCGCTTGAAAGCCACACGTGTGTCGTCATCAGGTCCTTCTAACGTTCTTTTTAGTTCACTGATTGCTTTATGGTGCAAAATCGCTTCAGCTGCCGCTCCGAAGTCATGTGCTTGACCACCCAGGCACTCGCTTTTGCTAAGTCGGTGACCATCAGTAGACACCATAAGCATACGCAATTCTTCTTCTTCTCGAACGACGCGAAAAAATACACCGTTTAAGCTCGGTCTGGTCTCATCATGGCTTACTGAAAAGAGCGTCCTGTCTACCATGTCCAAGAGCAAACGTTTTGGAACTGAAAGGTAGTTTAAATCGGTCGGCTCTGTCTGTTCCGGAAAATCGTTGGCGGGCAAACCAGCCAATTTAAATCGAGACGAACCGCAAGTGAGCTCGACCCAGTGATTGTCCATGCTCTTGATATGTATAGGTTGGTCAGGGAGAGCCTTCACTACGTCAAACATTGACTTTGCAGCTACAGCAATGCGGCCAGTCGTTTTTACGTTTGCCGCATATGTACCAGTGAGTACTACATCATAATCAGTACACGTAATACGAATCATGACGTCAGACACTGATTCAATTAACACGTGAGACAAAATGTTCAACGTGCTTTTGCGGTCTACTACTCCTTGGGCTTTGTATAAGCCCTGGTGAATGTCTTGCTTGTTGACCGTGAACTCCATGTCCTTGCCTTTCTGTTGTGATGTGAAGTTGTGGTTCCTTCTTACTACGTTTCATTAACATAATAAAAAGAGAGAGAGAAAGTAGGGATAATAAAGCCTGTGGATTTGTGAACAGCGGGACGGTTTCTCAATTATTCTACGGCTATCACGGATGTTATCCATAGGTACAACTTGCGGATAACTCGTGATTGATCTGGGGATAAAG
>PKDL01000279.1 GCA_002863065.1 Pseudomonadota bacterium | reverse complement strand
GGTTTGTTCGGCGCCTCTGAGTTGGAGGGAGATGAGGCGCTTCGTGCAGTGACCGCGGCACAGGACGTACAAGATATGTGTCGGGTGATTGGAGTAAGCACCCGCTGGTCTGGTGTATCCAGCCGTTCTGGGGCGGTGGAATCCGCCTGGGCGGCGACGGTCCAGCTTGCGCGGGGAGTGGTACTAGATGAAGAAACGCGCACACGCGTCGGTAGCCGCGCCTCCGTAGATAAGGGGCGATTAAGACTGGTAGCGAATGATACGCCAGTGGCTCAAGTGTATCTGCCATTCGTTGGCCGAGATGCTGATCTGGCCACGTTGAGAGCGAAGTCCAATCAGATATTTGAAGATGAAGAGCCTGGCGGTGTACTCCTCGTCGGGCCGCCAGGTGTGGGCAAGACGCGCTTGGTAAGAGAACTGGCAGTTGAACTCCGAGACGAATTCGGGGTGCAGGCCATCCAGGGTGCGGCTGAGCCGCATCGGCGGTATTCAAGTTGGTACGCAATTGGTACTGCCTTGCGCGACGTGGGCGGGCTTAGTGAAGACGCGCCTGATACGCAAACTAGGGACGTGATGCGGGCATTGGCATTGGAAGCCGGCCTAGATTCCGATGTGGGAGATTTTCTGGCGGTCGCATTGGGCGTCTCGGTTGAGCCCGGTTCCAGTCCAGCATTGGAGCAAGCGCGCCGGGACCCTCAGGCGATGCGTGATCAGGTGTTCGGTGCATTGGGCGACTTTTTCGAGGCAAGGTCGGAGTTGAGACCGGTACTTTTGGTGCTCGAGGATGCACAGTGGGCCGATGCACCAAGTCTGGAGTTTATCGACATACTCTTGCGTCGAGCGCATCGAGGCGCGCTCTCGGTAATTGTGACGTCGCGCTCACATGCGGTGGTTGAGCGTGGTGATCTGCTATCCACAGGTACTTTGACGGAACACACTTTGCGCGATTTATCTTCACGGTCGGCGGCCCGTCTGGTGACTGAAGCGCTCGACCGGCACGGAGTGGGTGTGATCAAAGATGATGTGGTCGAGGCGATCGCTGCCCATGCAGGGGGTAATCCATTCTTCATTTCCGAAATAGTGCGTTCTGTAGCCATCCGGTTTTTGAAAGACGGAGTCGATGGGTTTGACCCCGAAGCGTTTACGCTGCCGATGACGGTGGAAGGGGCGGTTCAGTCCAGACTCGACCATCTCGATGTGGGGTCGAAAGATCTAATGAAGCGTGCATCGGTCTTTGGTAGTCGATTTTGGACCGAAGCGCTTTCGGACTTAGGTTGTCGTATGGCACCAACCGCACTTCGGCGGCTAGTCCGTGATGGCATGGTCTTGCGTCCCGCAAGACGTGATGTTCGATTGTCGGGCTTTGATGAGTATGGTTTCAGGCAGCGGATAGTACGAGATGTGGCATATGGGACATTGACGCGGGAACAACGGCGTGTGCTGCATCTCGCGGCGGGCCGTTGGCTATCGCACGTGGAGTCGGCTCCACCGGAAGAGACCGCCTTTCACTTACAGCAAGGCGGGGATACCTGCTTGTCGGCTCAATGGTGGGCCCGTGCTGCAAAGGCCGCATTAGCGGGCGGGGACACGGGAGTGGCTATCGGTTGGTTTGACCGTGCTATTGCCGGCATGACGGATCCATCTGGGATAGCAGAGCTTCGCCTAAAAAAGATTGAGGCATGTTATGCTGCGAACGATTTTCGGTCCTTGGAAAGCGAGCTGGAATGTCTGAATGTAGAGCATCTGGAACGCCCTTTGGCGGCGCTAGCGGAGTTCTGGCGCCATAAGATCGGGATGGCGAGTGCGGTCGACGCTGAAGTGCGTAGCAGCGCGATGCGTGGGATGCGGACGGTGGTAGCGGAGTTCAAGGCACTAGACATGCCGTATTGGGAAGTACTAGCGCTTTCGAAAGTAGCTATCGTGGGTCACTATCACGACCAGAACCCAGGGTTGCCTTTGGCCAAGGAAGCCGTTCGCGTGGCAGGTGACGACGCCGGAGCGCTTGCGGTGGCTTGGGATGCTGTTGCCATGGTTCATGTGTACGACGGCTCACTAAACAAGGCCATGGTGGCGTCGCAATCAGCTGTCGAAGCAGCAAAGACGGCAGGGCTGCTTGGTATGGAGTTGGCTCTCCTGGGTGACCTGGCGTGGAGCGCTGGACAACTTGGACGTTTCGAGGAAGCAGAAGCGGCACTTGGCGAAGTCATACGCCGTTCTGCTCGGATCGGAAATCAATTAGCGTCAGCTTATGCCCTACATAATTTGGGCCTGGTCTATCTCAATCTGGGAAAACTTGATGAGGCGCTAGAGACGGAAGAACGGGCACTAAATATGGCCAATGCAGGCGATAATGACCGTCTCAAGGCGTATTGCCAGGTATACAGGGCCTTTATACTGCTGGCGCATGAGCGCAGTATTGATGCAGCGGAGTCAGCCAGAACCGCATTCGCGTTCGCCCGCGGAACCGAGCTGGAGGCCGCCGCCAGAACTGCACTGGCACACGCCTTATTCGAACAAGAACAATACGATATCGCTTTAGAAGAAGCCGACCATGCGGTCAGGCTTCGCGATGAGTCAGGACGAATGGTCGAGTTTGCGGTTGAACTTACCTTGGTTCGAGCAAAAATTTTGCAAGCACTGGGACGTGAAGATGAAGCAGCGCGCATGATCACCGGGTCCTGTGCGGAGCTGGAGATGCGTGCGGCTATGTTGACTACGAATGCCGATGAATTCCAACAGTTTATGGCCATTCCTGCTCATGAACGATTGATTAGCCTTCGAGTCTGATGAAGCTAGCGTCGGCCCATAATCTTGGGATCGGGAGCGATTACTCGAGCGTAGTGGTGGTGGTGGCTCCCAACCATGAGCTGGTAATACTGATTGGTTGCGCATTGGAGACGACGGCCACGCCGTGTGATATTTGAGCCGCGCCATGGCTGTCATGCTCGACACCCATCGACACTGGAATGACCGTAGAGTGTCCGTCGGTGAACCACGCGTGGGTTTGTAGCGCGCATGGCGCATTTGGAGCGGGGGAGCTGTCGACTGTTAGCGTATAGGTGCGTTGTTCTGCGTCGAGTGCTGCATCAATGGAGCATACGGCCTTCACCTGGAGCCCTTCTAGCGCCACAGATTCCGAGCTGACCGTGAATTGTGTACTAGCGGCGATGGAGCCATTGGTACCAGCAATAGTCACAGTATGGACTCCCGCCGTCGCCGATGTTGGTATCAAAGTACCATCCGTGAGAAGAAACCCTTCGGGAAGGATGATTCGGTTCTCAACCCCGCTCGTGACGTCTGCGTAAAAAATTTCCGAGCCTGTGGCCCAATGACCATAAACGCGGATGCGCGTCGGCTGGATGCGAGCACCATCGTCGATGGTTTCAAGTACATCATCATCGAGCATGACTGTGAGGGCCTTCACCCGGCGTGTGCTGATGGTGGTGGATGCCGATAGACCCATCGTATTGGCTGTGACCGTCGTGGTTCCTGCGGTGACACCGGGCGCAACCACCATCCCATCAACCGTTGCATGTACAGCGTCCGCGACAGTAATAGCTGCATCGGGCGACCCGATAGTTCCGTCGCTCATCACCATGGTGGTGTGTAGTGTAGCGGTTTCAATAGTGCCATCGATAAGTTCGCGGTCGTCGAGCACTGTATCTGTAGCTGCCAGGAACAAGTGAGTAGCAGCGACCTCTTGTAGCTCCAGACTGCCATCTCCAGTGCATGCCGTACCGAGTGGATTAAAATTGAATCCTAAATAGTCCTTCACCTCACATTGGATGTCTGTTGTTCCGTCTCCAATGCTGAGTACTTGTAGGATGACAGTGGCGACATGCGCTGTCTCACTGCTGTTCAGGCAGGCTGCGTTCCCGTCCGCGGTAATGGCATTGAAACGTAAAGTTCCGTTCATCTCAGGCATTCCAACATTGGATACTGGGCTACCCATGCCCTCACAATCACCACCAGTGATCCCCACCACGGCGATGGTATTTGGATCGAAATGCAGCCGCATATCGTAGGCCCCGGGTACAGAACCGGTTGTGCTCAGGTAGACCGGTACTTCAAAGATGTCTCCAGGGGATTTCGGTGTGGTGGGTATCTGAACCCCGATAGCATTGTCTGCTGGGTATGAAGGCTGGCTGACGTTGATGTCAACATACTGAGTCACTCCCCCCGCCTCGACCGTGGCCGTGTAGCTTGCCACATGCGGATTCATCGAAAGCACGCAAATCCCATTTGGGTCAGTGGTGCAAGTGCTCTGCCCGTTTGCTGCGCTTGCCACGACCGGAAATGCAGCGACTGGTGTCTCGCCATCGGCCGTGAGTTGCACGAGGATCTGGGCATTATCAGATACATCATATGCACCACGTAGTGGCGTAAGCTGAAGCGATAGCCCAACGGGGGCTCCGAGGTGAGTCGTATCGAACACGACACCATCTACTTCCACGCTGATATCGGTGACTGAGGTTGCTATACGCAGTGCATATTCATGCACAGACCCTTGTATCGTCGCACCAGCTCCCACAAAAGCCCCGGTAGTGCGGAGCGTGATGTGTGGGTTCACATCAGGGATACCCGTTGACGGATTCGATTCGATGGCAACTAGCGCTTCGGGTGCAAAAACGTTCTGCTCTTGGGGATAGTCTTTGGTCTGCATCGCGGTGGATTCCGCAACCCGATTGTCTACGAGACTCTCCCGGTTCGGTCGGATGTGCGCACGCGGTAACACCTCTGGTTCCACCGCCGCGTCTAAAGGTGTTGCAGTCTCACTGCCTTTATTTGGAGCATGGGCTGGTTCCATAAACCATAGTGATTCAGGGCTACCCGCTCCCATCTCATTGGTCACAGCCGACTCCGGCTCATGAACGCAGGCGGCGAAGGTCAAAATGCAGAGGACAAAATGAAAGTGGTGGTTCATGCGCGACTCCATGCGTGTATCTGTACGCAGGACTCGTGCCATCGGGTATCTCTAATGCTATCAGGTGGTTACAGGCCCTTCTTGTGGGTCAGACTTTACCGGGTGGGTTTTTTTGGACCCAGCGTATGAGCGAGATCACGTGCTTCTACAATATTGTCTTCGATGGCGCAGTAGGTCCAGCCACCATACCGGCCTAATGAGTGTATCCCGTGTGGTTGTAATTCCGCTCGTGTCGTGTCGACGCGAGTACGCGCCGTGGAGGCGATATGGACATACGCCGGGTCTAGTAGCACCGAGTGCCAGGAAATCAACTGTTGCTGGTTGACGATGCCCAGCGTCTTTAGGTCGCTTAAAACCTGTTTCAACCATTGGTTGGTGTCACCGACATTCTCATCGCTGGACAATCCGATCTCGATGTAGAGACTCATGCGCTCCGTATCGAAAATGTTGTCGTAAAAGCCAACACGATAAAAGCAGATGTCCCGATCTGGGATGTATTGCCAATGGTCGACAGTTTGGCCTTTCGAATCAAAACCTAAGTTGAACACCAGTACTTTGTTCCAGGTGAATTGAGTTTTGTCCCATGGGCGGCCAGCAGCGTCCATAAGGTGCACATACGGGATGCTGGATACCAAGTGGCCATACCGGATACGGCGTCGGTTAGTAGTCGCAATTCTCGCATCGATATCGATGTGTTGAAGCGATTCGCCGTAGCATATTCTGTCGTCCGGCAAGTCGTGTAGGAGCGCATTTACATACTGGATTGCTCCGCCCGCGGGATATGTGAAGGTGGCGTTATAGCTACTGTTATCGGCCTGCGTGAAATTGCGGATGATGTCACCGATATCTGCATGCGGAAAAAACCGGCCCATGGCGTCTGCATCCAGCCTGTCCAGGTCACAGGCGTATAGTTTTTCGTTGTATGGGACGAGAAACTTTTCTGCAATGGCGCGACCAAAACGTGCATGCACCATGTCCAGAAAGCTCTCGATAGTTCGGTCGGAGTTCCGGAAATATAGGTCATGTAAGCACTCTAGGAAGTCCTGCTTCGGTAGCTGATGTATGTTCTTCTGGAAGGGGAAGTCGATCCGATGTCCGTTATATAAAATACCGGCGGACTTCTGGATGGTTTCTACTCGCTGTCCCGGCATTCGGTCTTTGAGGAATTGCTCTATCTCTGGGTGTCGGAAGTGAAAGAAATGACCACTATAGTCCCAGACAAAACCGTCCTGAAGCACGGTGCGGCAGTACCCACCCGGCTCGTTTTCGCGTTCAATTATGAGCCAATTGTCAGGAGCGGTGTCGACAAAGTTTGCAAAGGACAAGCCGGTGACTCCAGCGCCGACGACTAGATATTCGATGTCTTCCATGGTGGCCTCAAATCTCTCGTTCGCTGAAATTACGCTTCATACTCGTCAACAAGGGAACCTCGGCGGTATGCTGACGGGTATGAATGTCTATATCAAATTCCAGCTCACGGGGCAGAGAAGGCACCACTTCTGTTCGCTAATGCTGATGATGGCATGTGCTGCTTGCGATACGTCAGATGCCGCGACAGACGTAATGGCTGCGGTGGATACGTCCAGGTACCGAGATACGGGCTCTGGTGGTGATGTAACGGAGGCATTCCCGGTGGATGCCGGTGGAGGCCGCCAGCCGGATGGTGGCGCATTGGATTCTCTGGCATCGGATATTCCGGATAGAGTCTGTCGCCCAGGTACGCGTTGGTCCGCTGGTGTGACTGCGTTCAAGGATATCAGTCTAGAAGCAGGGCTTCGTGACATGAAAATCAACGGGATCAGGCTCTCCGCCGCCGACATAAACGGGGATGGATTACCTGAGCTGGTGGTGCGAAACCATTCGCCAGGGAATCGAGATGATTTCTCGGAGGGTGGCGCACGCCGCACATTTTTATTGTTGAACGAGGGCGGTATGAAGTTCAGCGATATAACGCAGGCCTCTGGATTTACCACTGCGCGTGACGGGGGGGAGGGGCGCACCACCATGATCGTGATATTTGGTGATGTAGATAATGATGGGGACCTCGATATCTTTTCCGGGGTAAATTCTGCGGATCCAGCCAAGGATACAGGCGACCGGAGTGAAGTGCTTCTGAACGATGGCATCGGCGGCTTCACGTTGGCAGCCGGGGGAGATATTCGGCACCCTAATACGAATATGCCGACATCCGCAGCAGCATTTCTGGACTTCGACCTCGATGGTTATCTCGATTTGTGGGTGGGCTATGATGTGAGCGGGCAAGCAGTCCAGCCCGATCGGCTCTATAAAGGGGACGGCACCGGGGCGTTTACCGATTGGTCAGCAGTGGCGGGGATTACCACGGTAGATTGGACGACGCTCGAGGTGCTCAACGAGGGGAGAGGACATCGTCGGTCGTGGGGGGTTACATCCTGCGATGTGAATAACGACGGGGTTCCGGACCTATTGTCGAGTAGCTACGGGAGATATTTTAACGGCCTTTGGCTATCTGACGGGGCCGGAAATTACATCGATAGTGCCTTGTCCTCCGGTGTGGGTGCCGACCAGAGGGTGGATTGGTCAACTAACTTGAACGCCCAGTGTTATTGCTCTCTGGCACCCGCAGCGGACGGTTGTGCCGACGTTCCAGGTCCACCGGACTACTTCCCGTGTTCGTCGGCAAGTAGTCTCCGTTGGAATCATAGTCAGGATCGTGAACTGTTTCGGCTCGGTGGTAATACCTTTACAACGGCCTGTGGCGACTTGGATAACGACGGGGATCTGGACCTCGTTAATTTTGAGATTGTTCACTGGGATGTCGGTGATACTTCCGACCCTACGGAGATACTTATCAACGACGGATTTGGACGTTTTGAGCGCCCAGGAGCGGATGCGACCGGTATGACGCGCAGCTTTGAAAGCGTTGCCTGGGATGCTGGCGATATGACGGGCGGCATTTTTGATTTCGATAATGACGGTCGAGCCGATATTTACGTCGGGAGCTCAGACTATCCAGGGACGAGAGGCATTCTCTACCATCAGGAGTCAGACGGTCGCTTTCAGCAGGTGCCCATAGAATACGGCATTGACCACGCAAGGTCGCACGGTCTTGCAATTGCAGACTTTGATGGGGATGGTGACCTCGATGTAGCCGTTGGGCACTCACGCGGCAGATGTTCTGGTGATCCCTCTTGTCTTCCAAGTTTAGAAGTTCACTTATTTGAGAACGTCCTGGGTCAAGATGGCAACGCGGTTCAAATCCAACTTGAGGGTGGACCGGGTACCAATCGATCTGCGGTGGGTGCGAAAGTGACGGTCACAGCGGGTGGTATTACACAAACGCAAGAGGTAAGTGGTGGTTATGGGCACTACGGTATGCAAAATGACACCGTACTGCATTTCGGGCTCGGTACGGCATGTGACGTCGACAGTGTGGAAGTTCGATGGCCTAATTCACAACTGCCAATCGACACATATACCGAGATTAGAGCCAACTATCGGGTCGTTCTTCGTCAGGGCGCGGCCGATGTGTCCTACGAACCTTTTAACCCGGCGTCACGATGAATTCTTCCGATACAGTAAGGCCGCTGGTGATCGCGCACCGTGGATTTTCGTCCATTGCACCTGAGAATACGATTGCAGCCTTGCGCGCCGCGAGACTCCTGGGGACGCAGTATTCTGAATGTGATGTGCGGCTGACCGCCGATGGTATACCAGTGTTGATCCATGATGAGAGCTTGCTACGCACGGGAGGCTTGAATCTAAAGGTATCCAACGTGTTATCTGCGACACTTCAGGATATCGACGTTGGCTCTTGGCTGAGCCCAACCTACGCAGGCGAGGCGGTGCCAACCTTGGCCGCTGCATTACGAGAAACAAGCGACTCGATGGGGTTGATTATCGAGTTGAAGGGGACCGGCATGGCGGCCGCGGTAGCGGGGGTCATTATGAAGTCCAATACGGCGTTGGATAAACTGATACTTTTCTCATTTGATTGGACAGAACTCATATCCACCCAGTCCATGCTCCCTGGTATCCGGGGTATGTGGCTTGTTGACCATGCTCTTGCGGGGCGGGCTACAATCGATCAAATTTTAGACCGTGCTGCGGCAGCCGGGCTCTCGGGTGTAGGGGTGCAAAGCAGCCTATTAGACAAAGCATGGCTTGCCGGTGCCAGCCGTCGGTCGCTGTATGTCTTCGCCTGGACAGTGAATACTCGTGATGAGATGACAAGGATGGCCTACTTAGGGGTGCATGGAATAATTTCTGACAAGCCTGACGAGCTAATAGCGACGCTCGACACCATCGCATCCTCAGCTTGAGACTAATGCCATAAGGGTACGTTCGCAGTCAGCGAGGCAGCGGGATAGTCTTGTATGATCTCGTATCATCTGTAGCTTTGGCCAAGTCGCTCGTTCACCCTCGATAACAAAATGTCGTAGGTCATCGATAGACGGATTCGACAATAGTTTCAGGTACAGTCGAGGTTCAAATCTTGGTCTGATATCAATATGCCCCGTGTAGCGCTGGGTGGCGATGGAATGCACCATATCGACTGGCACTCGAAGGGCCGTCTTTGACGCAAGTTTACGGCCAACACCCACCAACGGTATCGTCTGAGCTTTTGCCCAGCCCGTGGTCGCTTCGGTGATAAGGCCCGTGAGTCCCTTCCGTTGCAGCCCACTCATCACGGGTAAGACATGGGGTTGGGTTTGGCTAACGATAAAGTGGTTTACGTTGTGTAGACGGGCAATCCGCATCATTGGTAGATCTTCGCCAAGTGAACCATCAATCCAGCGCTCTGAAGCGATGTATGGAGCATCCGTACCATCATCTCGTTTTCGGGTAAGGCTGACCGGGGGGAATAAGCCGGGTACGGCGGACGAGGCCAGTGCGGCTATGGGGACCCATACATCCGGTGATGTCCGATACGAGAGCACTCGCGGTTTTTGCCGCGCTCTGGTAGGCGCAACACTAATATTTAGAATTCGGCCAGAGCGTTTGTAAGCTTCGGCGAAGGTGTAGCGGCCACAATTTGCCCGGATGGTCTCCAGCAAGCGTTTGGGATTCATAATGGTGCGGTTGCGAATAAGGTCTTGCCACGTGCGGCGTTCTAGACCTAGGCGCTCAATTGGGGGGATATCGGGTGTGAAGAGCGCTTCCAGCTCGGCGTCTGTTCTACAGCCAAATCCGGCAGCCATCAGGGCGCCCATCGAGGAACCGCTGAGTACTTCTGGTAAAAGCCCGGCTCTCCAAAGGGCTCGTCCCACGCCCATATGGTAGAACCCAAGGGAGGCTCCGCCCGACATCAATAAGGCTGAACGACCCAGGTTGGCGGAAGCCCGCCGAACCACACCGAGTTTCTGCTGAATGGTCCACCCGGGAAGTTCGGTATCGACAAGAGACCGTATGGTGGACTCCACTTCGTCGAGGTAACGCGTAATGATGTGTTTGGTACCTGACATCGCAGTGGAGTAGAGAGCTGGCTCTAAGAGGTCGTTATGATGCCGGTGTAGGGACGCATGCAGCACTTCAAGCAATCGATGTATGTCTTCGCACGCTCTCAGCTTCTGCAGTTGTTGTATATCCCGAATGAGCTCCTCCCGATGATAGTGAGGTGAGCTTTCATCCTGTCGCCATTCATCGAGGCCAGATGCTTCGTCGTATGCAGCGGCTGCTGTTTGCCAGTCCTCGTAGTTGGCGGCGTTCTCCATGCCCATCCGGGACTCTTGGAGCTGTTTTCGTCGGCGCGGCATCGTCCGCTTCTACGTTGGTAAAATATTTAGTGCAAGTGTTCGAAGGTCAGTCTTTGGGTGAAGATCAAGCTCAAAACTGTAACTCGTTTCTCGTATCGAAGCGACGGAGCCAATGGCCGATTAAGCAGCTGTTTTTATTAAGGATTATTCCCTTCTTCTCTAAAAACGCTGGTGGGGTTTTGCGTCAGTAGTGTAACGATCTTCTTCTTGGGTAGTGACATGAACCACCGCTTCGGTTAGATACGACGTCCTTTGGCTCTGCGGGAGGGATTAGTGAGTACAAGTATTGCAGAACAAATTCAGCATCTGGCGGAAAACTATCGGTGGGCTTGGCATACGCCCACGCAACGACTGTTTGCAGCCGCTGCAGGGTCAGCATTCGGACGATTTCGAGGTAATCCTTATGCATGGCTTCAACGTGTTGGTGTCGAGGAGGCCGCTCGGCGAATAACCGATGGAGGACTCCGTGAGGAACTCCAGAGCGTGTACGACGACTTCCGTACCTACATGGATGCACCGCATAGCTCGGCGCCTCCTGTGGCCTACTTCTGTTTCGAGTACGGGCTCCACGAGACATTGCCTATTTATGCAGGCGGCCTGGGCATTTTGGCGGGTGACCACGTCAAAGAGGCGTCCGACCAGGGGATTGATTTTATCGCCCTTGGCTTTCTATATCCCGACGGATATCTGGCACAAGGCGTGGATGCACGGGGCCAGCAGTTATCAGATTCTGCGCAGCTCGAGCGGCGCGACCATCCACTGACGAAGGTCGATTTGACGCTTGCCGTTACCATGCCGGGTGGGGTGGTATTTGCTGATGTCTATGAACTGAAGGTGGGCCGGTCCCGGCTGTTTTTGCTCGATACTGAGATCGATCGGAATACCGACCCAAATCTCCGCAGCTTATGCCGTCGGTTGTACGGTGGAAATTCTACGACTCGGTTGCGCCAAGAGCTTTTACTCGGGGTCGGTGGCGTACGTCTCCTCAATCATCTGGGGCTGCTAGACCGCGTGCTGCACCTAAACGAGGGTCACTGTGCCTTCGCATTAGCAGAGGCGGTGCGCCTGAAAGAACCGGGGCTCGGTGGCCGAGATGCTGCGATAGCGCACATCAAGAGCACGAGCGTCTTTACTACGCACACTCCGGTTCCGGCTGGTCATGACCGCTTTGACGCTCAGCTGGCTGGAGAGCACCTTGCCGCAACGTTCAATGGTGATGAACGCTTCATTGAATGGGTTCGGGATCAAGGATGGGAAGAGGGTACACAGCGCGGTGCGATTTGTATGACTGTGCTCGCATTGAACCTTTCCGGATCATGCAATGGAGTGAGTGCGATTCACGGCCGTGTATCCAGAAACATGTGGGGGCGTGAAATCGGTCATGTAACGAATGGAGTTCATGTGCCGAGCTGGGTCGCTCACGAGATTCGCACACGGGCACAAGACGAATCCCTTTGGGAGATCAGGCGGCAGCTTCGGACACGGTTGGTGTCGAAGGTACGGGCTAAGCTATTTGCATTGTCCCCGGCCGTACGGACAGGTACGCCCGAACGGTTATCTCCAGATGTTCTAACCGTTGGTTTTGCACGACGGTTTGCGCCATACAAACGCGCAACGCTCTTACTGGAGCAGCGCGACCGCTTAGCGCGCATACTCAACAACCCTGACCGTCCGGTTCAAATTCTATACGCGGGGAAAGCGCATCCGGCGGACCGAACGGGTCAGGAGCTTATGCGGCTTATTGTGGAAGCGGCCCGGGATGAAAAGCTGGGTGGTCGAATTCACTTCGTACCAGACTACGATATGGAAGTAGGGCGCCTTTTAGTGCAAGGATGCGATGTCTGGCTTAACACTCCGCGTCGCCCACTGGAGGCAAGCGGTACTTCTGGCCAAAAGGCTGCGATGAACGGCGGGCTCAATTTGTCCGTGCCTGACGGGTGGTGGCCCGAAGGGTATGACGGCGAAAATGGTTGGGTTATTGCGCCCGATATAGGTGAAGTCGATGCATCAAAGCAAGACGAAGCGGACATCGAGTCCGTCTTGCATCAGCTTGAGCATGTCGTTGCGCCTGCATTTTATGACCAAGACGCCAACGGGGTGAGTGCCTCCTGGCTTGCACGCATGGAGCGTTCGATAGACACGATTACTCCTCATTTTAGTGCCGAACGCATGCTGCAGGATTACGTGGCCGATTACTATCGACCTGCGTGGAAGTAAGTTCTCGCCACCCCGCCACACCCGCATTTCTACATTGGAATTGGCCATAGCCTGCTGCTAAGACGGTGTCTGGTAAAGCACGCACTGCCGACTTTTTGTCGGCAGTAGCGTCTTTCATTTGGACAGACCGGTCGGGTTGCTTCACAAGGGTATGTATGTGTGGATTTATTGGCATTGTACGCGCCGCGCGAGATTCGATTTCTGTTTCTGACCAGGCATTTCAGCGCATGCGTGACACGATGATAGCCCGCGGTCCGGATGCGGCAGGAGTGTTGCGTCGTGACAATGTGCTTTTCGGTCATCGCCGCTTGTCAATTATTGACGTAGAGAACGGTAGTCAGCCGTTATTGAGCCGCTGTGGGAGGTACGCCCTCATATATAACGGTGAGCTATATAACGATGGCGAGCTACGTCGTGAGCTGGGCGATGTGCCGTGGAGAACTGAATGCGATACGGAAACTATTCTCGAGGTGTTATCGAGATCATGGGCTGACGGTTTGACCGTGTTGCGAGGCATGTTTGGCCTCGCATTTTATGACTTCCAGGAGCAGCGCATGTTGTTGGCAAGGGATCCGATGGGGATCAAGCCGGTATACTTCGCGCAAGTCGGTCCAGAAATTGTGGTTGGTAGTCATCTTCCAGCACTTCTGGCGCATCCGAACATCTCGCTGAATCCCGACTGGCCGACCGTTAGTTCATATCTGACCACGCTACGAACCACGCTTGGGAACCGGACTATGTTCGAGGGGGTGCAGTGCCTTCGGCCCGGCGAATTCCTAGAGGTGGATTGTCGTTCTGCGCCCCAAATGTCAACGGCATCTTATTGGAGTGAGCCGATGCCGGCCTCGTGGGATGCTGAGGAAGCAGTCGCAGCGGTTCGAGATGCCGTGATTGATTCGGTGCGAAGCCATCTGCGCTCGGACGTATCCCGATGCAGCTTGTTGTCCGGAGGGCTTGATAGTTCGATCATTGCGACTCTTGCAGGGAGTGAATCTGGGTTTGCAGAGGACTTAATGCGGACGTGGTGTGCAGGTGCTCCCGATGGAAGTGGAGACCATGATTTCCATCACGCGGCGATCGTTGCTCAGCATATCGGCACGAAGCACTCGGAGGTGCCTATTGGCGAAACAGAGTTCCTACAACATTGGAGCCACCTCGTCAGTGAAGTCGGACTGCCTATTAGCACGCCGAACGAAACCGCTATCTATGCGGTTTGTCGAGATTTGAAGCAGCATGCAACTGTGGCATTGAGCGGTGAAGGTGCGGATGAATTATTTGCCGGGTATGGCGGCCCTCTACTCGCCGGTATCGATGGGATACAACGTCGAATGGCGCCCCATGAGGATATTTCGCCAGAATGGACGAGATACCTGGCTGAACTCGCGAATTTGTACGGTACCGACGACTTGGGGGATGACGTTCAGAACTATTTGATGTGCACGTCCTGGGCAGGACTGAATGTGAAACCTCATTTGCTTAATACGGAAGTATCGGAGGCTAGCGGTCACGATGCACTTCTCGCGGAAGAACTATACGCACAGTTTGCCTCCGGTCCGGATGATCCGAGGGAGCGGCTGCTTCGGGTCCACCGGCGCATCAATCTGACGGGACTACTTCGCCGGTTGGATACGGCGAGTATGCTGGCCAGTGTAGAAGGCCGAACGCCATTCGCGGATGTTCGGATCGCTGAACTTGCGATGTCATTGCCGTTTGACCTGAAACTCCGAGTGCCGCGGCATGAGGACGGCGGTTATCTCTCCGCGAATCGAGCGAAGGAGCGTGGCCTGGAGACGAAAGTGGTGTTACGTCATGCCTTCCGTCGTGAACTACCAAAAACAATCGTGGAGCGGCCGAAAGCAAGTTTTCCGTTGCCGTTTCAAACGTGGTTGCCGAAAGCTGTCGAGACACTCCGTTCCGGCCCAATCCAACAGGTCGTGAGACAGGATGCACTGGATTTTCTCTCGTCGGATCCCGAAGCTCATTGGCAGATGGCGTGGCCCGTCATGAATCTTTCTAGATGGCTATCACGCTGGTGGGGTTAACGCGTTGGCTTGATGCTAAGGTTGGTCCTGACGTGGTTGATAATTCCTGATGGTGTAAACGACGATATACAGCGGTATGAGAGGCTTGTGTGTTTCCGATTCGTGATGAACTACCCTCCAGTAGTACTCCGGTAGCGACGTACGCGCTCATTGCAATGAACTTGGCTGCATTTCTCTGGCAGCTGTCCGTGCAGGGGGAACTGGAGGCGCAAATCGGCACCGAGATGGCATACCAAGCACGATTGCATGGTGTTGATCCCGCGCAGTATCTGTACTTTCTCTGGCTCCGTGACCATGGACTAGTGCCGGCGCTAATCACTGAGTCTCCATTTACACATTGGAACAGTGTCATTATGGGTATCTTTCTGCACGGTGGGTGGATGCATCTGCTGGGTAACTTATGGTTTCTTTACATCTTTGGCGACAATGTAGAGGACCGTCTCGGAACGAGCCGGTACATTTTATTTTACGTACTATGTGGAGTGGCGGCGTCGTTTACTCAAGGGCTGCTGAAAGAATCCACCCGGCTGTATTTTATGAGACGTCGCCTACAGGTGGACATGATTCTGAGTCCGCCAACCAACCAGGCATCGTTGTTGTCGAAGCAGCTTCGTCTGGAGGAAT